>CAMBWJ010000078.1 GCA_945871545.1 uncultured Clostridia bacterium
ATAAACCTGCTGGCCCGGAGGAACCGGGACGCGGAGGCCATGCGGCAGATTCTGGAGCAGATGGCGCTGCGGCGGCAGCTGCGGGACAAAATCTATGTGGAGCTGTCCAAGCTCTACGAGCATCGCTACAAAAATTACCGGCGCGCGCTCCGCTATGCGGATCTGGCCGCGCGCTATGTGGAGCCGGGGGAGATGGAGGCGCTGCACCGCCGCCGCGACCGGCTTCGTGCCAAATTGAACAAGGAAAACGGGAGGAAAGACGAACATGGGTTTTTTTGACAGTATGAAGACCGAAAAGCTGGGCAAGCAGGCCTACAACGCCCACGTGCAGGCCAACGATTTGCAGCGTCGGGGCAAGGTGGCCGACGCCAAGGCCAAGTACGACGAGGCGCTGGGGATGTACAAGCAGGCCTACGATGCGGGCTGCCGCAAGACGGGCATCCTGATGTCCTATTCGGTGCTGATGATGCGTAACGGAATGTTCGCCGAGGCCCGTGAGTTGATGAAGGAGGTCAGCGCCATCGGCGGCATGAGCGAGGAGGTGCACTTCGAGCTGCGCATCAACTACTCCATCTGCCTGTGGCGGCTGGGCATCCTGGACAAGGCCATCGAAACCATCGAATACGCGGGCAAGTACGCCAAGAACAGCGCGTATTACAGCTCCATCTGCACCTATTACGTGGAGCGTGCCGCCCAGAGCGGCGCGGACGCGGACTTCGAGGCCGCGCGCGCGCTGCTGGACGAAGCGATGGACTACGACGACGAGGATGCGCCCACGCTGGACAACTACGGCGAGTACTACCGCCAGCTGAGCCTGCGCGAAACGGATCCGCAGCGGAAGGCCGAGTTGCGCAAGTCCGCCGTGGACTACTACGAGCGCGCCCATAAGCAGAAGCCCGGCCAGATCACCACGCTCTATGCCCTGGCCAACTTCGCCCGGGAGGACGGAAATCTTCAGCGCGCCCGGGAGCTGGTCGACAAGGCGTTGATGCACAGCGGCTCCCGCGTCTGCCCGGTGTCCACCGAGATGCTGAAGGAGCTGAAGGCACAGCTGACATAATAGACAGCGACATAGAGGTTTCCTCAAGCATACTTCCTGTTTTGAGACAATCCCTCCGACACGGCTTCGCCGTGCCACCTCCCTTTACACAAGGGAGGCATACGTTGGGGCACTGTCCCGAAAGGCTTGGAAGAACGAGGGGCGTCTCAAAACGCATTGGGTTTTGAGACGCCCCCTTTGTGTATGATGGACTCAGACGTCCTTGACGATGGTTTCGATCTCGCTGCTTGCCACCAGGAAATCCAGCACCTTTTCGGTGATCACGCTCTGGGCCACGGCGGCCTGGAAGGCCTCGTCCATGTGGGGCTGGAGCTGCTCGATGGTCATCTTGTTGTCCTGGGCGATCTGCTGGAGGGCGCGCGCCACGCTCTCCTCGTCGGGCGCAATGCTCTCCGCCATGGCGATCTCCGCAATGGCAAACTGGCGCTCCACGTTGCGGCGGGCCTCGTTGCGGTTGTCCTCGCGCAGAGCCTCCTTATTGGTGTTCATGAACTGGCAGTACATGTCCATGTTCAGACCCTGGCGCGCCAGCTGGTTCTCCAGACTCTGCATCATCAGATCCAGCGCGGCGTTGACCTGCTCCTCGCTGATCTCGAAGCTGGCGCTGTCGCACACCTGATTGAGCAGCTGCTCCTTGAGCTCGTTTTCGGCCTGCTGGTCGGCGTAGGCCTGCATGGCCTCCTTCATGCTTTCGCGGAATTCGGCGAAGGTCTCGCAGCCGCCCACGGCCCTGGCAAATTCATCGTCGGCCTTGTAGCGCTCCTTCAGGCGGATTTCATGAATCTTGCAGTGGAACACCGCCGCCTTGCCCGCCAGCTGCGGCGCGTGGTACTTCTCGGGGAAGGTGACGTGCACGTCCACCTCGTCGCCGACGCTGTGGCCGATCAGCTGCTCTTCAAAGCCGGGGATGAACGTGCCGCTGCCCAACACCAGCGTCTGCCCGTCGGCGCTGCCGCCCTCAAAGTAGCCCTCGGCGGTCTCGCCGGCATAGTCCAGAACCACCTCGTCGCCCGTCTGTGCGGGACGGCCCGTGACGGGCACATTTTTCATCTGGCTCTGCAAAATGGCATCGATCTGGCGGTCCACCTGTGCATCGGGAACAAGAATGCGCTCGCGCACGGCCTTCAGGCCCTTATAATTCAACATATTATTGACACCTCAGTTTTGTTATGATAAAATTACTTTGTACTATTATAGCGTTTTCTGCGCGCTATGTCCAGTCTGTCCCGCAGAAAATGTGCGTGAAATCATGTCGATCGGGCTGGCAAATCTAAAACTTAATAGTAATAATTTGCAAGTTATTTATTGACAGAATTGAATAATTGTGATACACTTTCAACTGTAAGAGCGACGCGCCGGTTTGCAGTACAATCCGGTCGCCGAAGGAGTCGGAAGTGCTCCGATAGTACAAGGACAGACACTGTACATACCAGACTAATTTAGAGGAGGAATCCTACCATGGCAATCAATTTCGTTGATGGCAAGTATGTGGATGAGAATGGCCGCGTGAAGCTCGACCCCACCATCTACAAGGACTGGCAGATCGCTGAGGAAGCTGAGAAGTCCCTGCCCCCGGTAGAATATTTCCGTGAGAAGCTCGGCCTGCTGCCCGATGAGATCATCCCCTACGGCAAGACCCCGAAGATCGACTTCATCAAGGTCATGGATCGCCTGAAGGACAAGCCCGACGGCAAGTTCATCGAGGTTACCGCCATCACGCCCACTCCCTTCGGCGAGGGCAAGTCCACCGTCTCTCTGGGCCTGATCGAGGGCCTGGGCTACATCGGCAAGAACGCCGGCGGCGCGCTGCGTCAGCCCTCCGGCGGCCCCACCATGAACGTCAAGGGTACCGCGGCAGGCGGCGGCAACGCCCTGCTGATGCCCATGACCGAGTTCTCCCTGGGCCTGACCGGCGACATCAACGACATCATGAACGCCCACAACCTGGCCATGGTCGCGCTGACTGCCCGCATGCAGCATGAGCGCAACAACAACGATGAGTGGCTGGCCAAGAAGGGCCTCAAGCGCCTGGACATCGATCCCAAGCGCATTGAGATGGGCTGGGTCATCGACTTCTGCGCGCAGTCCCTGCGCAACATCATCATCGGCATCGGCGGCCGCCTGGACGGCTTCATGATGGAGTCCAAGTTCGGCATCGCCGTTGGTTCCGAGCTGATGGCCATCCTGGCCGTCGCCCGCGATCTGAAGGATCTGCGCGAGCGCATCGGCAAGGTCGTCGTCGCATACAGCCGCTCCGGCGAGCCTGTGACCTGTGAGGATCTGGAGGTTGCCGGCGCCATGACCGCATGGATGCGCAACGCCATCAACCCCACCATGTGCTACTCCGTCGAGCATCAGCCCGTGCTGATCCACGCCGGCCCCTTCGCCAACATCGCCATCGGCCAGTCCTCCGTTATCGCTGACCGCCTGGCTCTGAAGCTGTTCGACTACCACGTCACCGAGTCCGGCTTCGCTGCCGACATCGGCTTCGAGAAGTTCTGGAACGTCAAGACCCGCCTGTCCGGCCTGACCCCGAACGTCTCCGTGCTGGTCGCCACCGTCCGCGCACTGAAGATGCACGGCGGCGGACCCAAGGTCACCCCCGGCGCACCCCTGCCGAAGGAGTATACCGAGGAGAACCTGGAGCTGCTTGAGAAGGGCACCTGCAACCTGTTCCACCATGTGAACACCATCAAGAAGTCCGGCATCAACCCCGTTGTGTGCATCAACCGCTTCTACACCGACACCGACGCGGAAATCGCGCTGCTGAAGAAGCTGTGCGCCGAGAAGGGCGTGCGCTGCGCGGAGTCCAACCACTGGCGCTATGGCGGCGAAGGCGCTGCCGAGCTGGCCCGCGTGGTTGTGGAAGCCTGCGAGGATCCGGTGGAGGTCAAGTTCCTGTACGACCTGGATATGCCTCTGCGTGAGCGCGTTGAGCGCATCGCCAAGGAAGTCTACGGCGCGGACGGCGTTGACTGGGCGCCTCTGGCGGTTCAGAAGGCCGAGCGCTTCGAGAACGATCCCAAGTATGCCGACTATTGCACCATGATGGTCAAGACCCACCTGTCCCTGTCCGACAACCCGACTCTGAAGGGCGTGCCGAAGGGCTGGCGTCTGGCCGTGCGCGACATCCTGGAGTACGGCGGAGCCAAGTTCCTGTGCCCCATGGCCGGCACCATCTCCATGATGCCCGGCACCGCTGCCGACCCGGCATACCGCCGCGTTGACGTGGACGTGGAAACCGGCAAGGTCTCCGGCCTGTTCTAATCGGCGCATATTGAATATATGGGTGGCAGAAATGTCACCCATATTTCCCGTTACAGAAATACCAAAAGTTCAGGAGAAATGTATTATGGATATGACTTTGGCATCCTGCCGTGAATTTGTAAGCGTACTGGCCTCCGATGCGCCCGCTCCGGGCGGCGGCGGCGCGGCTGCGCTGGTTGGCGCCATCGGCACCGCCCTGGGCAACATGGTCGGCTCCCTGACCGTGGGCAAGAAGAAGTATGCCGCGGTTGAGGCGGAAATCATCGCCCTGAAGGCAAAGTGCGACGAGCTGCAGAAGCAGCTGCTGGATCAGGTGGAGGCGGACGAGGTGAACTTCCTGCCCCTGGCAAAGGCCTACGGCATCCCGAAGGATGATCCCAACCGCGACAAGGTGATGGAGGAGGCCACCATCATCGCCTGTTCCACCCCCATGCACATCATGGAGCTGTGCTGCGAGGCCATCGAGGCCATCGCCGTGTTTGCCGAGAAGGGCTCCCGCCTGGCAGTGTCCGACGCGGGCTGCGGTGCGGTGTGCTGCAAGGCGGCCCTGCAGGCGGCCAGCCTGAACGTGTTCATCAACACCAAGTCCCTCAAGAACCGCGAGGTGGCCGAGGAGATGAACGCCAAGGCGAACGGCATGCTGGACAAGTACTGCGCGATGGCGGATGAAATCTTCGCCGCCGTCCGCGCGAACTTCTTTTAATTGAATCTACATCTGAATTCGGAGGTTAACAATTATGGCAAAGCTACTGCTGGGCAAGGAAGTCACCGCCGCACTGAACGCGAAGCTGCAGGCGCAGGTTGCAGAACTGAAGGAAAAGGGCATCTCCCCGAAGCTGGGCATTCTCCGCTGCGGCGAGAACCCGTCCGACCTGTCCTACGAGAAGGGCGCTGTGGCCCGCGCGGAGCTGATCGGCGTTGAGGTGGAGACGTTCGTGCTGCCCGAGGACGTGACCAAGGAGGCCCTGATCGCCAAGATCGAGGAGCTCAACGCCAACGACAGCATTCACGGCGTGCTGATGTTCCGCCCCCTGCCCAAGCACCTGAAGGCGGATCAGAACGAGATCTGCAACAAGCTGGATCCGGCCAAGGATGTGGACTGCATGACCGACCTGTCCAACGCAGGCGTGTTTGAGGACCGCAAGGATCTGGGCTTCGCGCCCTGCACCCCCCAGGCCTGCATGGAGATCCTGGACTACTACGGCATCGACTGCAAGGGCAAGAGCGCCGTGGTCATCGGCCGCTCTCTGGTCGTGGGCAAGCCCGCAGCCATGATGCTGATGAAGAAGAACGCCACCGTCACCATCTGCCACACCAAGACGGTCAACACCGCCGAGGTCGCCCGCAGCGCCGACATCCTGGTGTCCGCAGCCGGCGTGCTGGGCTCCCTGACCAAGGACTTCGTGCGCCCGGGCCAGATCGTGATCGACGTGTCCATCAACTGGGATCCCGAGAAGATCAACTCCAAGGGCGGCAAGGGCGCCATCGCCGGCGACGCCAAGTTTGATGAGATCGAGCCCATCGTCGAGGCCATCACCCCCGTTCCGGGCGGCGTTGGCTCCGTGACCACCTCCGTGCTCATCGGCCACGTGGTGGAGGCTGCTGCCCGCAAGGCCGGCCTGTAAGCTGAAATAAAGACCCGCCCGTCCGCTTTTTCGGGCGACGGGTGGGTTTTGTTCGCCCTGAAACCGCTGAATATGCCCAAAAAATGCGGCGAAAGGCGGTGTGATCCTGCTTCGGCAGGGGGATAGGAGGAATTGAAATGCATATTGAGAAGCTGCGCAAGCAGAGCGACAGCGCGATTCTGCGCTATGTGCTTTCGGCCTTTACGATTGCCTTTCTGATCGGTGCGATCTGCGCGCCGGATCGCAGCGAGATGCTCAGCGGCCTGTGGCGCATCCTCACCAAGCCGTCGCTGCTGACCAAGGACTACTTCTTCATCGAGATCGGCAGCATCTCCGGCGCGATGCTGAATGCGGCGCTGGTGGGCGCAGTCTGCTGTCTGATGATGTACCTTCCCGGTGCGGTTGTGGGCAGCGGCACCGTCGCGGCCTACATGCTCACCGTGGGCTACTGCTCCTACGGCATCAACCTGCTGACCATCCTGCCCTTCATCCTGGGCACCTTCGTCTACTCCCTGATCAAGAAGCAGCCCTTCGGCAAGTTCATCAACTTCGCCATGTTCTCCACGGCGCTGGCGCCGCTGATCAGCGAGGTGCTGTTCCGCTATCCGGCGACGGAGGTGCACAATGTGACGGCGCTGGGCGTGCTGCTGGCCATTGTCATCGGCATCGTCGTAAGCGTGTCCATGCCTGCGCTCTGCGCCCAGTCCCAGGCCTTCCACAAGGGCTACGACCTGTACAATGCGGGTCCGGCGGCGGGCTTCCTGTGCATGCTGATCTTCGCGATCATGTACAAGACGCTGGGCTTCGAGGCCCCGGCCATCGCCGCCACCCTGGGCGAGGGCAACCGCCTCTTCTGCAACGTGTTCTGCATCACCTGCCTGGTGCTGTGCCTGATCTTCGGCTGCATCCTCAACGGCGGCTTCAAGGGATACAAGGGGCTGTTCCTGGACAGCGGCTACAAGGCGGACTTCGTCAGCAAGTACGGCGTCGGCCCCACGCTGCTGAACATGGGCATTTATGGCCTGTTCATCGTGGCCTATTACAACCTGATCGGCTCGAAGTTCACCGGCGCGACCTTCGGCGCGATCTGGTGCATGCTGGCGTTCTGCGCGGGCGGCGCGACCCCGCTGAACGTGCTGCCCATCATGATCGGCTACTTCATCGGCTCCCTGTTCGGCGTGAGTGCGATCAATGCTCAGGGCATCATCGTCGGCCTGTGCTACGCCAGCGGCCTTGCACCGGTGAGCGGCCAGTACGGCCCCATCGCGGGCGTCATCGCGGGCCTTCTGCACTACTGCCTGGTCACCAGCGTGCCTGCCTTCCACGGCGGCTTCAACCTCTACAACGGCGGCTTCACCTGCGGCATCATTGCCTTCGTTCTGGTGCCGATCCTTGGAATCTTCTTGAAGAGCAAGGACGAGAAGCTGGCAAAATAAGGAAAAACAAATGAGAGGACGGGTTTTCCCGCCCTCTTGTTGTATGTTCCGGTGGGAAAACGGGGGAACTGAG
>CAMBWJ010000079.1 GCA_945871545.1 uncultured Clostridia bacterium
AGCAGATCGTCCTTGATGAACCACACCAGATTGCAGATCAGAATCGGGCAGCTGAGGAACATGGAGAAGCCAAACTTCTCAAAGGTCAGCTGGGCCTTCGTGATGTGGAAGGGCGCGCCGAAGAACAGCTTGCTCCAGTTCTGTGCAATGTAATGGAGGGAGAACTGGCCGTGCTCACTGCTGGTGAACTCGGGTAGATAGTTGTGGCCGAATTCAAAAATGTTGTCGAAGCGCACGTAGTTGTAGGCTCCGTAGCAGGCGGCGATGCACAGGCCAACGATCAGGCCGGGCACGAGCCGCCGGAAGCCTTGCCGGGTGGACAGGCACTGGAGCTTTGCGTCCTCCAGATAGAGCATCAGCAGCACGGGCCCCAGGCAGATCGAAAAGGGACGGCAGCCCACCGACAGGGCAAAGCACAGGCAGGACAGCGTGGGATGCCGCCGCCGCATGGCCAGAATGGCGCAGATGGAAAACAGGAAGCACAGAATCTGCGCCTCGTACCACACGCCGCCGATCAGCGAAACGGGGAGCATGGCGCTGGCCAGACAGATGAGCAGCGCCCAGGCGACGCAGTCCCCCCACTTCATGCGGCCGGTGCGCATCAGCTCCGAGAGGATCAGCAGCGCGGCGATGGCGACGTAGATCTTCTGAAACAGTCCGCCCGGCACGTCGTCGCCCCAGATCAGCGTGTAGAGCACCATTGGAATGGAGGGCACCGGCGGGAAGCTGACGTAGTATTTGCCCTCGTAGACCGCAAGCTCCAGATGGCTGAAATTTTCATCCAGATGCGTCTGACCCTTCAGCCAGGCCTGGGCCTGCAAAAGGTAGCTTTCGTAGGGGTAGTGGCAGGGATCCTCCTTGGACCAGACGCCCATGACGGCGTAGATCAGGATAAACAGCACAAGCAGGATCGCAGCAGAAGAGAGGAAGAGGTGGGAATTGCGGGTGTGCTTTGCAGCGTGACTTTTCATGGCGGATTCTCCTAATCGTTTTTCACTCGTATCCGCTTCCTATTTTAAAGCAAAGGCCGCGAATTGTAAAGTAAATTACAATTTTGGGCATTGTTGTGAAAAATTGGAAAAGCGAAATCTGAATTCACACGGTTTAACTTGACAGCATCCGGGGAAAAAAGTATAATGATAAGGCTGTATGTTTGGGAAGTTTTACTCAAACAGAGTAAATGCCTCATAGATCACGATGCGAAGGAGTTGTTTTCAATGTTCCGTACTTACCAGCCCAAGAAGCGCCAGCGTTCCAAGGTCCATGGCTTCCGCGCCCGCATGAAGACCAGAGCAGGCCGCAACGTTCTCAAGGCCCGTCGTGCACGCGGCCGCAAGGTTCTGACCGTCTGATTCTGAAATCGGACATGGAGGGGCAGGATAAGCATGCGCGCGCACCCCAGGGGTTCGCGCGCAAATACAGGCTTGGCGATAACAAAAACTATCGCTATGTCTATCGGAGAGGCAAATCATACCCCTCGCGAAATCTCGTGCTGATCTACCTGAAGGGACGGGAGCAGAAGTTCGGCTTCTCGGTCTCCTCCAAGGTGGGCAACGCGGTCACGCGCAACCGCATCCGGCGGTGCATGCGTGAGGATGTGCGCCTGATGCGCACGCGACTCAAATGCGGAAAGTACATCTTCATTGCGCGTCCGGCGCTGAAATCGGTTCCGCATGCCGAGCTTACGAGGGAGATGCATGCCCTGCTCGCCCGCGCAAGGCTCATGAAAGAGGATATGTAAATGCGGTGGATCAAGTCCCTGCCAAAGCGCATCCTGCTTTGGCTGATTACGTTTTATCGCGTGGGCATATCGCCGTTGCACAGACCGTGCTGCAGGTACATTCCCACCTGCTCGCAGTATGCAATGGAGGCAGTTCAAAAATACGGCGCCATCAAGGGCGGGTATCTGGCGGTGCGCCGGATCCTGCGCTGTAACCCGTTCAGCAAGGGCGGGTATGACCCTGTTCCCTGAACCGCACGGAAGGATCCGCCCGTCGGCTGCGGCGCGCGACGACCGTCGCGACTGCGCCGGGGCGCGTCTGGCAGAGGGTCGGGCGTGGCGGTGCGGCATGGCATCGCGCCGTCCGGCGAGAAGAATGCCCCGCTGATCTGGGCGCGGCATTCTTTTGCGTGCTGGAACCGGCGGTTGCTGCGTGGACGATCAATTCCGTGGAGGATATTCAATGAGCGGACTTTTTCAAAGCATCCTGGAATGGATTTACGGATGGGTCGGCAACTACGGCTGGTCCGTTGTGGTATTTACGCTGCTCATCCGCATGGTCATGCTGCCCTTCGACATCAAGAGCAAAAAGAGCATGCGCGCAATGAACAAGATTCAGCCCAAGGTTGCCCTGCTTCAGAAGAAGTATGCCAACGACAAGGACAAGCTGAACCTCAAGCTCAACGAGCTGTATCGCAAGGAGCACGTCAGTCCCATGGCGAGCTGCCTGCCGATGCTGATCACCCTGCCCATCCTGTGGTTCATGTTCGCCGCAATGCGCAACATGGCCAACGAACACACCATCCAGATGATCCTCGGCATCGCGGAGACCGGCGAGGTGCCCGCAATGCAGAGCTGGCTGTGGATCAAGAACGTGTTCCAGCCGGATTCCTTCATGTCCACCATCCTGCCCAAGGTGGGCGATACCCTCAAGACCATCGTTCCGGTGAGCGGCTCCTCCATCCTGACCGAGGCCAACATCACCGCCGCACGGGACTTCCTGGCCACCGAGCAGTACGCCGCCATCGCGGCCCAGTACGGCGCAAACGCGTTCACCTCGATTCAGCTGAATCTGGTGTTCTTCCGCCCCGTGCTCACCCTGCCCACGTCCTTTGCCAACCTCTTCCAGTATGCCAACGGCCTGTTCATCCTGCCGGTGCTGGCTGCCGTCAGCCAGTTCCTGATGACCAAGTTCACCAACGGCAACAGCATCAAGAAGGACGAAAACGTTCCCGAGGAGCAGCAGGCCGCTGCCAACGCCATGAACAGCGGCTTCATGAAGTGGTTCTTCCCGCTGTTCTCCCTGTGGATCTGCGCCGGCTACAACGCCGCGTTCGCCATCTACTGGATGGCCGCCAACGTCATTCAGGTCGTGCAGCAGGTCATCGTGAACTGGTACTTCGATCGCCAGGACCGCAAGGCGGCGCTCGAGGAGGAAGGCGCAGAAGCAGATATCAAGTGATTTCCCAGTAAGATAAGGAGGCATCCCGCCTTGAACAGATTTATTGAAGCAAGCGGAAAGACCGTGAAGGACGCGATCCAGAACGGCCTGAAGGAGCTTGGTTGCACGCTTGACGAGGTGGAAACCAGCGTTATCGACATGGGCAGCCCCGGACTCTTCGGCATGTTCGGCAAGCCCGCGAAGGTTCGCCTGACCGTCAAGGAGGAGGATCATTCCTTCGACATCGAAATGCCCGTGTTCAGCCTGGATCAGCCTGCGCAGGGCCGCAAGCGCGAAAAGAAGCGCGAGAACAAGCCCGCCAAGGTCGAGCAGAGCGCCTCCAAGGCCGCGCCGGTGAAGAAGGCGGAGAAGGCCGAGGAGCCTGCCGCCGAGGTCAGGGACGAGCCCGTCCAGGAAGCCGCCGCCGCAGAGGCAAAGCCTGAAAAGAGCGAGAAGCGCAGGTCCCGCAACCGCAAGGACAAGGAGCGCAAGGAGATGCGCGAGCCCATCCCGGAGCCCGTGACCGTTGCTGCCCCCGCCGAGCCTGCGGAGCCCTTCGTGGCCACCCCCGAGGAGGCGCTGAGTGACACCGCCAAGGGCGCGCGCGACTTCCTGCTGGGCCTGACCGAGAAGATGAGCGTTCCCACGCAGATCGAGGTCAGCGAGTCCGAGGAGCAGCTGCGCATGCAGCTCTCCGGCGAGAACATGAGCATCCTCATCGGCCGTCGCGGCGAGACGCTGGACGCGCTCCAGTACCTCACCAGCCTGAATGTCAACCGCAACCGCGAGGAGTATCTGCGCGTGTCGCTGGACACCGAGAACTACCGCGCCAAGCGCGAGGAGGCGCTGCGGAAGCTGGCCGTGCGCATGGCCAACCGCGCCAAGAAGAGCGGCCGTCGCGTCGCCCTGGAGCCCATGAACCCCAACGAGCGCCGCATTCTGCACTCCGCGCTGCAGAACGACCCCGAGGTGACCACCCACTCGGAGGGCGAGGAACCCTACCGCCGCGTGATCATCACCCTGAAGTGAGCGCCGCATTGAAAAGCCATCCTGTGATGAACAGGGTGGCTTTTTCATATCCGGGAGCATCGGCGGGGGATTGACATCAGAAAACCCCGCGCCCGCGATCTGCTTTCACAAGTCGGGGCGTGGGGTTCGAGGCTGACCATTCAGTTTTCGGCTGTCTGCGGAACGCGGCTTTTACCGTCACGACCTCTGCCCAGCGCCAGTCCCAGCAGCGTCAGCACCGCGCCCAGGCGCGCTGCGCTGCCCCAGAAGGCGGAGCGCGCGGCCTCGGGCGTGACGACCTTCACCAGCTGCGCCGCATCCTCCGCGCGGCTCCAGAACACCGCCTTAAGCGCGGAAATCTCCACCAGCGACTCCGGAATCCACTCGGTGAAGGTGTACACCGGCTCGATGGCCACGCACAGCACGCCGTAGACCGCCGCCAGCCACGCGACCGCGCAGAGGATCAGCATGAGGATCCGCGCGATGGAGGGGAGGAGGTAGCTCTTAAGGTAGCCGTGCCGCTGCATCTCGGCGATTTCGCCCCGGAAGCGCTTCGCAAGGCCGCGCAGCGGGTTCACCAGCCGCCACAGCAGCGCCATGCCCAGCGCGCAGACCAGCAGTCGGGTCAGCAGCATGCCGCCCATGGCCTCCTGGCGCAGGCTGTAGAAGCTGCCCGCGCCCCAGGCGTCGCGCATGGCGGCGGTGAAGCTCTGATCCATGCCCGTCTGCGCAAGCGGCAGCGCGTACATGGTCAGTATGTCCAATTGGATTCCCTGCGCCGCGACCGCCGACAGGGGAACGTAGGCGCTGCATGCGTCGCGTTCGCCCACGCTGCGGCGATGTTTCACCGTGCCGATGACCCGGTAGTCCTTGTCAAGGATGCGCACCGTGCGCTCCAGCGCGGATTCCGAGCCGAAGAGCTCGAAGGCCAGGTCCTCGTCCAGCACGGTCACCTGCGCGCCGGACTTCAACTCGCTTCCGTCCATCCAGCGCCCCTCGGCGATGCGCCGGGGACAGGTCTCCAGCCAGCACAGGTCCACCGCCTGCAATGCGGCCCTGGCGGTGGTTCCGTTGCCGGAGACGCTGGCGCCGCCCTTGACGCCGCCGCAGGCCAGTGCAGCGAGGCCGTCGCCCAGCTGCTCGAAGACGTCGTCGCGGGCCTCGATCAACGGCTCCAGCCCGGTTTCAAGCCGGGAGCTGCCGTCGGCTGCGCTCACGGTCTGCACGTCCGGCGCGCAGATGGCGTACTCCAGCAGCGCGTCATCCATGCTGAATGCCACCAGCGCGGCAAGCTGGAGAACCACGCCCAGCGCGATCAGCAGCCGGGCGGTTCGGGAGAATCGTCTCTTCCTCATACGCGCCTCATTCCACATATTCCATCACGTCGGAGCCGTCGCGCAGGGCGCGATCCTCCATGTAGGCGATGGTGTAGTAGCTCAGATCCTCCTCGATGGAGGCCACGCCGTCCGCCTCGGCGATGACGTGCACGGTCATCTTGGACAGAGAGAGCTTCTTCTTGCCGAAGGTGGTGGTGCGCTCGTTCACGGTGTAGACGTAGCGGCTGTCTCCGCTGCCGCGCACGGCGGAGGCGGGCAGCAGGCAGCTGCTCTGCTTGGACTTGAACAGCACCGTCAGCTTCACCGCATCCTGGGACAGCGCGTACATGCTGCCCGCAGCGCGGAGGATCTCATCGTTGACAATCACGTCGGCGCAGCGCGCGCCGGACTCGGTGAAGCCCAGCGACGCGATCTTCGCGTCCACGCTGTCGCCGCCCACGGACACGGTTACGCCCATGCCCTCGGTGATGTTCTTGTCCACGCCAGTGAGGTCGGCCCGCAGCGCGGGGGAGCTGCCCTCGGCGGTGATGCTGTACAGGGGCATGGAGCCGTCGTAGGGGTCGCCCTGCTTGAGATTGACCTCCGCGATCACGCCGTCTCGGGGCGCGCAGATGGTCGCGGCGGCGCGGCGCAGCTCCTCCAGCTCCACCTGCTTCTCGGCGCAGTCGGCAAGCTTCTCCTGGGCCGCCTGGCGCTCGGAGATGTAGCTCCAGACCGCATCGTCCACGCCGTAGCGCGCCGCGCGATTGAAGGCATCCTGGGCCTCGTTCTGGGCGGAGAGCGCCGCGCGGTAGGCGTCGATGGCGGCGATGGTGGCCTCGTCCGCGCCCTCGGGGTAGCCGTTGTCGGTGTAGCTCAGCTTGGCGGCGCGCAGCAGCACCTCCATCTCGGTCTTTTTGCGGGCGGTCTCCCGTGCGGCCTCACGCAGCGCAGCGTAGGTCTCGGCATAGGTCTGCTCGCTGCGGCGCAGGCTCAGGCCCTCGTTCTTGCGGTCGATCTCCATCAGCGCGTCCAGCGCCGCGTCGTACTCGTCCTGGGCCTGCTTCGCGGCGGCCTCGTAGCCGGTGACGCTGGCCTCGAGCACCACTTCGCCCGCCTTCACGGGATAGCCCGCGCGCACGTTCACCCGGCTGATGGTGAGCGTCTGCCCGGCGGGCAGGCTCAGGCGCATCTCCTCCACCTCGGGATAGGCCAGCACGCCGTTCAGCTCCAGCTTCTCCACCAGCTTGCCCCGGGAGGCCTTCGCCAGCTTCACCTTGGGCGTGGTGATGTTTTCGATGGTGCCGGAGAAGAACATGCACAGCGCCACCACCACGGCCACGCCGATCAGTCCCCGCAGGGCGATTTTTTTAAGCTTCATAGTCTCAGCAACTCCTGTTTTGTGAGCGTTTCAGGCGCGGATGCACCGCGCGGGGGATTTACTTCAGCTCCGTGAGCTGGATGCCCGAGAGGATGTCCTCCAGGAAGTAGAGGTAGACGAACAGCGCCGGGAGCATGTAGATCACCGCGCCGGCGAACTCCACGCCGGTGCTCTCGCTGACCAGCTGGTTGAACATCACCGACAGCGGCTGCAGCTCGGTTCTCTGGCTCAGGTAGGTCATGGGTTGCTCCACCAGGTTCCAGCAGTCCGCGAAGGACAGCGCCAGCGCCGCGCCGATGGCCGGGCGGCACACCGGCAGCGCCACGTGGAAGTAGCAGCGGATGGTGCCCGCGCCGTCCACCTGGGCGGCTTCAAACAATTCGTTGGGCAGGCTCGCCATGAACTGGCGCAGCAGAAACACGTAGAACGGCGCGAACCACAGCGGCAGGATCACCGCCCAGACCGTGTTCATCAGCCCCATGCGCCGCAGCGTCAGCACGTTCGGCACCATCGTAACCTGATAGGGCAGCAGCATCAGCAGAAGGATCGACATGAACACGATGTTGCGGCCCTTGAACCGGAAGC
>CAMBWJ010000080.1 GCA_945871545.1 uncultured Clostridia bacterium
GAATGATCCTTGCAGCCATATATTGCATTTGCATTGCCGCCTGCGTTCGTGTCATAATTGGATTATCACAATCCACTCCCGGAGGACGACATGACACGACGGCTGCTGCGCGCCGCGCTTCTTGCCCTGCCGCCCGCACTGCTCTGCACGGCTGTGCGGCTGCTTCCCGACTTCGCCGCGCACTGGTCGACTTGGGTCGCGCGACCCATGCTGCAAAGAATTGCATTGATCGGCGCAAGGCTGCCCTTCTCCCTGATGGAGTGGGGCGCGCTTGCGCTGATTCTTGCGCTCTGCATCGGTTTCATCCTGCGGCTGTGCAGGCGGGGCGTGATGCAAGCAATTGTACATCTGCTGCGCCGGATATGCATGCTCCTGATGGCGCTGGTCTGGCTGCTGGCCACACTGTGGTATCCCCTCTACTTCGCGGAAGCGCCCCTGCAAATCAGCGTCACGCCCGGTCAGCTGGCCGCATCCTGCCGGGTTCTCATCGACGAGCTTTCCGCATCATCCCTGGATTTCTCTGTTCCGCCGGACAATCTTCCCGCCAAATACTCCGCCTTCCCCTTCTGGATGGATTCGCTGAACCTCGCAGGCTTTGCGTCCTTCCTCACCGGGGAGGCGCTGATCTCGCCGAAACTTGATGGTGCGGCGGTTCCTTTCGTGGCGGTGCACGAGTTCATGCACACCCTCGGCCACGCGGACGAGGGACAGACGAACCTTGCCGCCTGGGAGGAATGCATGCGACGCGGCGGCGTGTATGCCGATTCCGCGCGGCTGTGGGCGCTGAAGGATAGCCTCGCACTGCTGCGCCGTGCGGACTACGCCGCCTGGTCGGTCGTTCGCGCGGAGCTTCCGCCACAGCTCGACCATCTGCTTGCACAGCTCGGCGGGGAGACGGCCCCGCCCGGGGACGGCGCGCTGGCGGTGCTTGCGCCGCTGGGACTCGCAGAATCCGTGCAGAGCTACGAAATTCTGGCGCTCCGGCTTGCGGCGGACATATCCATCTGATATAATATGATGTTGATTGGGTAGGCAAAGGAGCGCGATGGCGTGAAGGAATTCATCATCTCCGCCGCAGATGACGGCAGGAAGCTGGAGAAGTGGCTGATCCGGGAGATGCCCACCGTGGGCATGGGCATGCGGCAGAAGCTCTACCGGCAGAAGTGCTTCAAGCTCAACGGCGCGCACGTCAAGGGCGACGCGCGGCTGAGCAAGGGCGACGTGCTGCAAATTTATGCAAACGAGGCGCTGTTTGAAAAGCCCCGCCGGGAGGATCCCTTCCTCTCGAAGATCCAGCCCGAGCTGCGCATCCTCTACGAGGACGAGAACCTGCTGCTGGCGGACAAGCGCCCCGGCCTGATGGCCCACCCCGACGCAAACGAGAAAGTGCGCACGCTGCTGACCCACGTCCAGGCCTACCTCTACCAGAAGGGCGAATATGATCCCGCCGCGCCCGACGCCTTCGCACCGGCGCTGTGCAACCGCATCGACCGCTTCACCGGCGGCATCGTGATCGTCGTCAAGACCCGCGCGGCCATGCAGGTGCTCAACCAGAAGATCCGCGACCGGGAGATCGGCAAGTTCTACTACTGCATCGCACTGGGCAGCTTCTCCCGCCGGGAGGGCATGCTGGACAACTGGATCGTCAAGGCCCCCGGTGCGAAGAAGGTCTCCGTCAGCGACCGCACGGTTCCCGACGGGCAGCGTGCTCAGACAAAGTACCGCGTGCTCTGCCAGAAAAACGGCCTGAGCCTGGTGGAATGCGAACTGCTCACCGGGCGCACCCACCAGATTCGCGCCCAGATGGCCCACGCGGGGCATCCGCTGCTGGGCGACAGCCAGTACGGCGATCCCCGGCGCAACGAGAAGTACGGCCGCAGCTATCAGGCGCTCTACGCCTACAAGCTGCGCTTCGACTTCACCACCGACGCGGGGCAGCTCAACGGCCTGAAGGGCCGGGAGTTCACCGTGCCCGAGGTTCGCTTCATCGCCGAATACTTCCCGGAGTACCGCCCATGAGCCTGCTGCTGTACGGCGAGATTCGCCCGATTGAAACCATCCCCGACTTCGGCGCGGCACTTCACGAGCACCTGTGCGCCAAGGCCACCCCCGCCGTTCATGCTGCCAGCATCGCCGCCTGGAGCCTGCTGGCCGAGGGCCTGCACAGGCTGGATCTGGAAGAACTGCCAGAGGTTCGCTTCGATCCCTGCGGCAAACCCCGCTTCATCGACAGTTCCCTCCACTTCAGCCTGAGCCACAGCGGAAAGCTCACCACCGTGCTGATCTCGGAGGCTCCCTGCGGCGTGGACATCGAACTCGTGCGCCCGGAGGTGGCCGAGCGCCTGCGGGGGCGCTGCCTGTCCGACGGGGAGCGCGCACGGGACTGCGACTTCTTCGAGCTCTGGACGCAAAAGGAGTGCATCGCCAAGCTGGACGGACGTGGCATGCCCAGCCATCCCAGCGAAATCGACACGCTGGATCCCCGCTGGAATCATCGCTTCTTCACGACGCGCGTTCTCGACAGCGCCGATCAGGCGTACGCCCTCAGCGCCCTGTGCGGGGATATTGAAAACCTATCGATCATCAAAAAATGACACCGAAGCGTGATTCCTCACCCCGGTGTCATTCGTTTTACATTTTTTCCAGCGCCGCCACGACGTCCTCAAAGGCCATGGAGTGGCTGGCCTTCACCAGCACCACGTCGCCGCTGCGGATCACGTCCTTCAGCTGCGCGATCAGCTCCGCCTTGTCCGCGAAGTGCCGCGCCTGCGCGCCGGCCTCCACCGCGCCCTCGTAGGTCGCCCGGGAGCGCTCCCCGCAGGCGATCACCAGCTGCACGCCCGCCTCCGCCGCGTGTCTGCCCACGCCGCGGTGCAGCGCCTCGCTGTTCTCGCCCAGCTCCAGCATGTCGCCCAGGATGCACACCCTCCGGCCCGGCATGGTGCACAGGGAGTCGATGGCCGAGGCCGTGGAATTCGGATTGGCGTTGTAGCAGTCGCTGAGGATGGTGACGCCGCCCGCGCGGATCAGCTTCGCGCGGTTGCCCACGGTCTGATACTCCGCCACGCCCGCAGCGATCTCCTCGTCCGTCAGGCCCAGCGCCCAGCCCACCGCCGCAGCCGCCAGCACCGCGTAGGCCAGGTGGGTGCCGAAGGCCGGAACCTGCACCGGGAAGCTGATGCCGTGGTGGCAGATGCGCATGCGCGTGCCCGCCTCGGCCAGGTTCTCCACGTCCACCGCCCGGAAGTCGTTGCCATCGTTCAGACCATAGGTCAGCTTCTTCACGGGAGCATCGTAACTCCGCAGCAGCGGATCGTCGCCGTTCAGGATCGCAAGGCCGTCCTTGGGCATGCAGTCAAAGACCTCGGTCTTGGCCCGCAGCACGCCCTGCCGGTCGTGCAGAAACTCCAGATGCGCGTCGCCGATGTTGGTGATCACCGCCAGGTTCGGCCGCACCATGCCCGCCAGCCGGGTCATCTCGCCGAAGCCGCTGATGCCCATCTCCAGCACCGCCGTCTGGGCGTCCTCGGGCATCTCCAGAATCATCAGCGGCAGGCTGATCTCATTGTTGAAGTTCATGCGGTTCTTGTGGGTGCGGAAGCGCCGGTTCAGTACGGCCCAGATCATCTCCTTGGCCGTGGTCTTGCCCACGCTGCCGGTCACGCCCACCACTGGGATCTCAAACAGCCCCCGGTACCAGCCCGCCAGCTTCGCAACGCCAGAGAGCGTGGAATCCACCACGATGCAGGGCGTCTCCGTATCATTTGCGGGTTCGCGCTCCGAAAGGCAGCAGGCCGCGCCGCGCTTCAGGCAGTCCGCCATGAAGTCGTGGCCGTCCACCCGCGCGCCCTTGTAGCAGACGAACATCGATCCCGCGCCCGCGTTCCGGCTGTCGCTGGTCACATTGAGCACCGCGCGCTTCAGGCCCTCCGCGTCGCCAAAATAGCGCCCGCCGGTGGCCTGAACCGCGTCCGCAACGGTGAAAGCTCTCATGCGCGAACCTCCTTCAGCGCCAGATCGACGATCCTCTGGCACAGGCTGTTGTAGTCGATGCCCACGGCCGCGGCCTCCTGGGGCATCAGGCTGGTGGGGGTCATGCCCGGCAGGGTGTTGATCTCCAGGAAGTAGATGTCGCCCTTCTCGTCCACGATGTAGTCCGAGCGGGAGTAGCCCTTCAGGCCCAGCGCGTTGTGCACGGTCAGCGCGACCTCGCCCAGCCTGCGCTCGATCTCCGGATCGATGGGCGTGGGGCAGATTTCCAGCGTCGCGCCCGCCTGATACTTGTTCACGTAATCGTAGAAGCCCTGCTTCGGGATGATCTCGATGGAGGGCAGCGCCACGCCGTCCAGCACGCCCACGTCGATCTCCCGGCCCCTGACGTACTGCTCCACCACCACGCGCTCCAGACCCAGGTTCGCGCGCAGAGCGTCGGCAAGCTCCGCCTCGGTATTGGCGATGGCCACGCCGATGGAGGAGCCGCTGTCCACGGGCTTGACGACCACCGGCAGCTGCGTCTCCGCCACGATGGCAGGGATTTCCGCTTCATTATATGTATAGGTTTTCCATGCGGGCGTGCGCACGCCCAGCGGCGCGACGATCTGCTTGGTCAGATCCTTGTCCATGGCCAGCGCGCTGCCCAGACAGCCGCTGCCGGTGTAGGGCACGCCCAGCAGATCCAGTGTCGCCTGAATGCGGCCGTCCTCGCCGCACGCGCCGTGCAGGCCCAGGAACACCACATCCGCCATCTGGCACAGCTCCAGCACGCCCTTGCCGATCTTGCTGGGGCTGACCCACTTGCGGGAGGCCTTCACTTGCTCGAGATCCGGTGCCTGGGAGCCGACCTGCGCCTCCTGAATCTCCGGCAGCTCGTCGAAGATGCGCTCGATGGGCGTCTCCACGTCCTCCAGTCCGAAGAACATATCCACAAGCACCGCCCGGTGGCCCAACGCGCGAAGCGCCTTGCAGATCAGCGTGCCGCTGGTGATGGAGACGTTGCGCTCCATGCTCAGGCCGCCGCACAGCACCACAATTTTCATATGCGATTCCGCCTTTCCCGAAGCTCCACCGCCCAATGCAGGGCCGGGGCGCTCCGAATTTCGCTCACTATTTCAATCCATGTTGATAGGAAAATCCAGTTTTGATTATAACACCTTTTCCAGACCCTTTCCCCTCTGTTTGCGTTAAGCGCGCGCACCGCCCGCCTGCTTTTTTCAGAAAATCATACGCTTGCCCTGCCGAACCGTTTACAAACGGGCCTGGAATGTGCTATACTGTTATACGGTTCTGATACGGAAGGAGTGTCCAACATGGTTGAGATCCGGGAAGTGCGCAGCAGGAGAGATCTGAAGCGGTTCGTCGTCTATCCGAACCAGCTCTATCGCGACGTTCCCCAGTACATGCCGCCGCTGATCTCGGAGGACATGGCAGACTGGAACCGCAAGGGCAATCCGGCCTTTGCCTACTGCGACGCGCGCTGCTGGCTGGCACTGCGGGACGGGAAGATCGTGGGCCGCATCGGCGCGATCCTCAGCCGCAAGTCCAACGAGAAGTGGAACACCCGCCGCCTGCGCTTCACCCAAGTGGACTTCATCGACGATTTTGAGGTCTCCAAGGCGCTGTTTGACACAGTGGAAGCCTGGGCGCGGGAGCTGGGCTGCAATGAGGTGCACGGCCCGCTGGGCTTTACCGACCTCGACCGCGAGGGCATGCTCATCGAGGGCTTTGACCAGAAGAGCATGTTCATCACCTACTACAACCACCCCTACTACCTGACCCATCTGGAGCGCCTCGGCTACGTCAAGGACGTGGACTGGGTGGAATTCCTCATCGACATCCCCGCGCCGGAGGATCCCATCACGGCAAAGCTCGACCGCCTTGCCCAGCGCGTGGAGAAGATGACCCACCTGCACGTTGCGCAGGTCAGCAGCCGCAGGCAATACAAGCCCTACGTGCGCAAGGTGTTCGACCTGATCAACCTCTGCTACGCCCACCTCTACGGCACCGTGGATCTCAGCGACGAGCAGATCAAGAAGTACGCCGACAAGTTCATTCCGCTGATCAACCCGGAGCTGGCCTGCTTCGTGCTGGATGAAAATGAAAACCTGGTGGCCTTCGGCGTAACCGCACCCTCCATGGCGGCGGCCATCAAGAAGCACAACGGCCACATGTTCCCCCTGGGCTTTATCGACATCCTGAAGGCGCTGAAGGTCAACGACACGCTGGATCTCTACCTGATCGCCGTGCACCCGGACTACCGCAACCGGGGCGTGAACGCGATTCTGATGAACCACGTGCTCAAGGGCTGCCACAAGCTGGGCATCACCGTCGCGGAGACCGGCCCCCAGCTGGAGACCAACGAGAAGATTCAGAACCAGTGGAGCATGTTCAAATATCGCAACCACAAGAAGCGCCGCTGCTGGGTCAAGCAGCTTGCCAATACATAAGTCCCTACGGACGCAAAAATTCCAACCGAAACGCATCGGTTGGAATTTTCTTATGCCATCCGCAGGCTTACGCGCCGCCGAGCACGAAGGTCATGCGCACCGGATTGTGATCGGTGTTGGCATAGGCGGTGTCGATGATGGCGCAGGACCTGACCTGCACGTTGCCGGAGACGATGAAGCCGTCCAGCGTGGCCTCGAAGGACTCGCCCCGCTTGTAGGGAATGTTGGTGTTCCGGGAGGAGAGCACCAGGTTTTCCTCGTCCAGGCTGTCCACCAGCGTGAAGCCCTCGGGAAGCAGCTCTGCCGGGAAGGGCTTGCACCAGCTTGCGTCCACGCCGGTGACGCCGGAGTAGGCGCCGCTGTCGCCCCAGAGATCCTGGTTGAAGTCGCCGCCGGCGATGACGTAGTTGCCCGCCGCATAGTCCGCCGCCATCTCCTCCGCCATCAGCGCCAGCTGCTCTCTGGCGATGGAGCCGTCGCTGGAGTAGGCGGAGAGGTGCACGTTGTAGAGCTTGAGGGTTCTGCCGTCGCTCACGGGAATGCTGCTGACGCTGTAGCAGCGATCCAGATCGAAGAACTTGTTGATGCCGCCCTCGATGGGCAGGCTGCGGCGCACCGCATCGCCGATCTGCGCACCGGAGAGCGTCAGGACGCCGCTCTTGGCTGCGCCAATGGGCTTGTTGACCGGATAGATGAAGTAGCTGGAATCATAGTTCTGGGCAAAGACTGCGGAATAATCCGGGAAGGCCGCCTCGAACATCTTTCGCTGGTCGACGTGGCGGCTGCGGTCGGAGTCGAAGTCCACCTCCTGCACCAGCATCAGCTCGTCCTTCCACGCACGCAGCTTCTCGATCACGGCGTTGACGTTCTCCTCGCAGGCCTCCTTCGAGAAGGCGCGGGATTCCGTGCCGCCGTCCATGAAGAAGGTGAAGTCCGCGCTGTACGCGCCGAAGCCGATGTTCCACGAAACGACGCCCAGCTCCTCTCCC
>CAMBWJ010000081.1 GCA_945871545.1 uncultured Clostridia bacterium
CTCTGGGAGATGCCCATCATGTCGGCGACCTCCTTCTGGGTGTGCTCCTTCTCCTTCCCCAGACCGTAGCGCAGGCGCACGATGTCCTTCTCCCGGGAATTGAGGGTCTTGATGGCGTTGTAGAGCATCTCCTTCTCGATGGAGGAGTCCAGATCCCGGGAGACCAGGTCCGCGTCGGTGCCGAGGATGTCGGAGAGCAGCAGCTCGTTGCCGTCCCAGTCGGTGTTCAGCGGTTCGTCGAAGGAGACCTCCAGCTTCAGGCGGCTGGTCTTGCGCAGCACCATCAGAATTTCGTTCTCGATGCAGCGCGAGGCGTAGGTTGCCAGCTTGATGTTCTTGTCCGGGTTGAAGGAATTGACCGCCTTGATCAGGCCGATGGTGCCGATGGAGATCAGATCCTCGATGCTGATGCCGGTGTTCTCAAATTTGCGGGCGATGTACACCACCAGGCGCAGATTCCGCTCGATCATCGTGGAGCGCGCCGCGCTGTCGCCCGCATGTACCTTGCGTACGAGGCTGTTCTCCTCCTCGCGCGTCAGCGGCGGCGGAAGCAGATCGCTGCCGCCGATGTAGCACACCGAGCCCTTCCGGATTTGCACGACCAGGCCGTAGATGGATTGTCTCACGTTTGAGAAAGGCATAACAGAACCTCCTTACAGAATGATGTATGAAATTTTTGCCTGCGCTGCGGTCGGCAACCTCGGCAAACTCCGGCGGCGCCAGCGCGCGCACGCGCCCGGGGATGCGCCCCGGATAGACGGCCACCCAGCAGGGCGGCGCCTCCACCGGCGCGCCCGCACCGCTGCGGAAGAGAACGCGGTCGGGCCTGAAGCATGTCAGCTCCCCCGCGCCGCCCAGCGCGCCGTAGGGCAGATGGCGCAGCTCGTCCGCATCCAGCGCCTGCACAAGCTGGGTAAGGCCCGGCATCGCCCGCGCCTCCACGATCAGCACCGGCAGGCCGCTGCGATGCTCCCGCAACCGGTTGCCTGTGTCGATCAGGGCGGGGAAGTCCGCGCGGAGCCCGTCCCGCTCCAGGGTCAGCTCTATGTCCCAGCGGAAGCGGATATGCTTCCTTCGCCGGAGCACGCAGGCCAGGGCCACCAGGCCCAGCACAGCCGCGGGCAGAAAGCGTCCAGGCCCGCCGCCGCTGGCGGCGGCGCAGCCCCCGCACACCAGCGCGGCCACGCCCATGCAGGCGGCGGCCTCCAGCACGCGCCGGGGCCGCAGGCTGCCGGTGAGCAGCGCGGCGGCGATCAGACAGGCCGCAGTCAGCCCGGGCCAGCTGCGCAGCCAGCGGAAGCGGATTCCAAGAAAGCCGGAGAGGATTGAATAGAGGCAGAGCGCCAGCAGCGCCCGGAACAATCTGCGCGCATGCAGCCGTCCCAGCGCGAGCTGCACCGCGGCGAGGATGCACGCGTCCATGAGCAGATCGATGGGCAGAAGGGCTTCGATGGACATCCCGCGCACCTCGCTTTCCATGTCCTATCATATGGAAAAAGCTTCCTGCTTCCAAGGAGAGATTGTCGTTAACTTCAAGCTTTTTATACGCGTTTTTCGCCAATCCGGTTTTTTGTCCGGCGATGCGCGCGGCGGATGCGGAATGCGTCCGGCATGCTATAAGCCTCCGAAGCGCCCCGGTTCGTGGCGATTCTACAAGCTTCGACAGGATTCTGCCCGACTCGAAGGGGGGTCGGAAATAATTGACGAGGCGATTTTGAAAGTCGAATTTTTGATACGAAAGTTTTGTCGAAACTTGTCCGTTCTGTTTTGAAACTGCGACGGCGCAAATTTCCCGGTAAAAATGCATACAATGGGGCGGAGGCGATGGCGATGACATTCACGGAATTGAAGCAGAAGGACGTCGTGAACATCTGCGACGGCCGCCGTCTGGGCAAGCCCATCGATCTGGTGCTCAATGAATCCGCCTGCGTGGACGCGCTGGTGGTGCCGGTGCCCGGCGGCATCTTCACCTTTCTCAAGCAGGACAAGGAGGGCTGCATGGTTCCCTGGAACCGCATCCTGCGCATCGGCGACGACGTGATTCTGGTGGAGCTGCACGAGGATGTGACCGCACAGTGCGACTGACTGCACGATCGAGGTAAAGCCTGTCGCACGATTGAGATGGAAAAATAACATTCTTCAAAAAAAGACTAGACGAAACGTTATTTTTTGTGTATAATAGGGGTATATGAGGTGAGAACCAGATGAGGTGTGTCTTTTGCAACTGCCTGCAAAGTCGCGTGATCGACTCCCGGCAGAGTGAAGATGGAACCAGCATCCGCCGCCGCAGGGAATGCGAAAAGTGCGGGCGCAGGTTTACAACCTATGAGCGCATCGATCTGGTTCCGCTGATTGTGGTGAAGAAGGATCAGACCCGCGAGCAGTTCGACATCAACAAGCTGCGCTCCGGCATCATCAAGGCCTGCGAAAAGCGGCCCGTGCCCCTGAGCAGCATCGACCGCCTCGCGCGCGACATCGAGCAGAAGCTCTACGCGCAGTCCGATTCGGAAATCACCAGCATCATGATTGGGGAGCTCGTGATGGATGGCCTGAAGGCGCTGGATGAGGTCGCCTATGTGCGCTTTGCCTCGGTTTACCGCCAGTTCCGCGACATTCAGACCTTCCGGGATGAACTCAACAAGCTGCTCTCCGATTTTGAACCGGGTACCGCTGACGGCGCAGGCGCCGCCAGATGACCAATATACAAGAAGGAAAGAGGATACGCACATGGCAAACGAACTGATTCTGGCCGTTGACGACGAGGCTCATATTCTCGAACTGCTTTCGTTCAATCTCGAAGCAGGCGGCTACCGGGTTGTAACTGCCGCTACTGGTGAGGATGCGCTCGTGGTCTGTGCGCATGAGCGTCCTGCGATGGTCCTGCTGGACATTATGCTCCCCGGCATCGACGGCATGGAGGTGTGCCGCCGCCTGAAGAGCGCTCCGACGACCGCAGACATTCCGATCATTATGCTGACCGCAAAGGGCGACGAGGTGGACAAGATTCTGGGCCTGGAGCTGGGCGCGGACGACTATATCACCAAGCCGTTCTCCGTTCGCGAACTGATCGCGCGCGTGAAGGCGCTTCTGCGCCGCGCCGCGCCGCAGAACGAGGAAGAGGGCATTCTGCACGTGGGCAGCCTGACCATCGACGTCGGAAATTATGAGGCCTTCCGCAATGGCGAAAAGCTCTCGCTGACGTTGAAGGAGTTTGAACTGCTCAAGCTGCTCGTGCTCAGCCGCGGCAAGGTTCTCACCCGCGACTTCCTGCTCGACCGCATCTGGGGCTACGAGTTCTACGGCGAGACCCGCACGGTGGACGTTCACATTCGTCACATTCGTCAGAAGCTCGGCGATGATGCGCACTATATCGAAACCATCCGTGGCGTAGGCTATAAGTTCAACGACCGTCAGGAGAATCGCCTATGAAAACAAGGGTTGCATCCATTGTAACCCTGTTGTCACTGGTTTTGCTCGGCATTTTGCTGACCCAAAGCTGTTCGGTTCTGGCGAAAAAAGAGAACAAGGATTATCAGGATGGAATCCGCCTGGCCTGTCAGACGAGCGGAGCGACGCTGGAAAATGAATCCGCTGAGGAGCGCATAAGCGTCCTCAAGTCGCTCTCGCGCGAGGACAGGGACATTTCCTTCGGCCTGTACAATGCCGATGGAAGCGCCGCGCATGCCTCAAACGGCAGCGCGCTGCCACTGGCGGAGGAGGATCTTGAGGTCGCAGGCACCGGAACCGTGCACGTCTATTCCCGCAAAAATGCCGAGGGCAAAGAAGCTATCTACGCCATCTATCAGTTTGAGGATGGCGCTTTTTTGCTTCTTTCCAGAGTCAGGACGACAGGGCTTGCCATCTTCCTTGGCAACAAATACCTGCTGATCTTCTCAATTGTGCTTCTGGCGCTGCTGCTCTATGTGCTGGCTGTGCTGCGCAAGCTGCATCGCAAGGAGCTGCTGCTCGGCCAGATGACGACCACGCTGGACGCCTTCTCCGAGGGCAAGTACGACAGCCGCATCGAGGGCCAGACCGACGATCAGGACGTGCAGATGTTCAACGCCATCGTCGGCCGCATCCAGGATCGGGTGCTCCGGCAGGCCAGCCGCAACCACGCGCTGAGCGTGGTGATGAACCAGATGCAGAACGGCATCATCGCCGTGGACGGCAATCTGAAGGTCATCCTGGTCACGCCCATCGCCAAGAAGCTGCTGGGCATCATCGGAAATCCCGAGGGCAGGCTGGTGAGCGAGGCCTCCAAGGACGTGCGCCTGGACGACGTATTTAATGAAGCGATGCGCCAGGGCGGCGTGTACACCAACGAGGTTGCCGCGCGCACGGCCGTGGGTCGTGGGCACCGTCCGCTCAGGCTGTACGTGTCTCCCATGCGCAACGACGGCCAGGTGGTGGGCGCGCTGGCCATGGTGGAGGACATCACCGAGATCCGCCGCCTGGAGCAGGTGCGCACCGACTTCGCCGCAAACGTGTCCCACGAGCTCAAGACGCCGCTGACGTCCATCCGCGGCTTCGTGGAGACCCTGGAGAACGGCGCCATCGACAATCCCGAAATGGCCCACAAGTTCCTGCGCATCATCATGCTGGAGACCGAGCGCCTGACGCGCCTGATCAACGACATCCTGTCCATCTCCAAGCTGGAATCCGGCAACGACGAGGTGTCCATCGAGCGCCTGCGCCTGGACAAGATGGCCTACGACGTGGCCGACATGCTCTCCATTCACGCGGGGGAGAAGGAGGTCGCCATCAACTGCCATCTGAACAAGGAGCCCGTCAACATCATGGGCAACTCCGACCGGGTGGAGCAGATGCTCATCAACCTGGTGGAGAACGCGATCAAGTACAACAAGCCCGGCGGTTCCGTCACCGTGCAGGTGTTCTCCAACGGCGTGGAGGCCAACGTGGCCATCTCCGACACCGGCATCGGCATCGCGGAGGAGAACCTGCCGAGGCTGTTCGAGCGCTTCTATCGCGTGGACAAGGGCCGCTCCCGCCAGATGGGCGGCACCGGTCTGGGCCTGGCAATCGTCAAGCACATCGTGCGCTCCATGAACGGCGAGATCGAGGTGCATTCCAAGCTGGGCGAGGGGACCGAGTTCCTGATCACCCTGCCCCTTGCGCCCAAGGACGATCCGGACAAGGATACCATTTTTGACGATGACGGCGAGTGACGCCGCATAAGTATACACAGATGGAGGATGAGAGTATGCTTCTTGGAGCACTTGAAGCGGGCGGAACCAAGATGGTTTGCGCCATCGGCGACGAGAATGGCAACGTGTTTGAGCGCGCGAGCTTTCCTACGCGCATGCCTGAGGAGACCATGCCGGACATCATTGGCTACTTCCAGGACAAGAAGATCGAGGCGCTGGGTATCAGCAGCTTCGGCCCGCTTTGTCTGGACGAGACCAGCCCGGAATACGGAAATATCACCACCACGCCCAAGCCCGGCTGGGCCAACTATCCGCTGCGCCGCACGCTGCTGGAGGCGCTGAAGGTGCCGGTGGGCATCGATACCGACGTCAACGGCGCCGCGCTGGCCGAGGCGCGCATCGGCGCGGGCAAGGGCCTGGATTCCCTCGTGTACTACACCATCGGCACCGGCATCGGCGGCGGCGCGATGGTCGGCGGCAAGCTGCTGCACGGCCTGGTGCACCCCGAGATGGGCCACATGCTGATGCGCCCTGTCAAGGAGGATCCCTCGCCGAAGGGCTTCTGCCCCTATCATGAGAGCTGCCTGGAGGGCATGGCCAAAGGCCCCGCCATCGAGAAGCGCTGGGGCGTGTCCGCCAAGGAGCTTCCCCCGGAGCACATCGCCTGGGACGTGGAGGCGGAATACCTGGCGCAGATGTGCGTCAACACCATCGTCATGCTCTCCCCGAAGAAGATCGTGCTGGGCGGCGGCGTGATGCACCAGCTGCAGCTGTTCCCCAAGATCCGCAAGCGCACGCTGGAGCTGCTCAACGGCTACGTTGCTCACAGCGCGATTCTGGAGGACATCGACAACTACATCGTACCCCCGGCGCTGGGCGACAATGCGGGCGCGGCGGGTGCGCTGCTGCTGGCGCTGGAGGCGCTTAAGAGCGCATAATCAATTGAACTGAAAGTGAGATTTGCATGTCAGGCAAGAGACGCGATCTGAGCATTCCCTGGCCCTTTGCGCCCTCTGAGGTGGCGCTGAACCGGGACACGAACCTGTTGAAGCTGGTGGCAATGCTGACCATGTTCTGCGATCACGCGGGCAAGATGCTGTTTCCGCAGTACAGCGTGCTGCGCATCATCGGCCGGATCGCCTTCCCAATCTACGCCTATTGCCTGGCTGTCGGCTGCGTCTACACGCGCAATCCGCTGAACTACCTCAAGCGCATTGTGCTGCTGGCGCTGATCTCGCAGCCGCTGTACGCTGTGGCCCTGAACCACAGCGTACAGCAGATGTATGCCGTCTCCTTTGCGGAGAAGCCCCTTGAGGCCTTCTGGAACTTTTACATCCACAGCTGGGACAAGACGCCCAGCATCCTGGTGACGCTGGCGATGGGCCTGCTGCTGATCTGGGCCATCCGCGAGCGGCAGCTGGTTCTTGCCGCTGGGATGTTCATCCTGTGCTGGCAGATTCAGAGCAAGCTGAACTACGGCATGCGCGGCATCGGACTTATGCTGCTGTTCTATCTGCTGTGCACGAAGCGCTGGCTGTCCCTGCCCTGCGTGCTGGCCTTCATGCTCTGGTGGGGCCTGGTGGGCAGCGGCTATAACCTGTTCGGGGTCAGCTTCGGCATACAGACCTTCGCGATTCTGGCGCTGCCGCTGATCTACATCCGCACCAATTCCGGCATCAAGCTTCCCAAGTGGCTGTTCTACGGCTTCTATCCGGCACATCTGGTGCTGATCTATCTGCTGGATCACTTTGTGCTCTGACGCAGAGATTCGACAAAATACAAAAGTTAACATCTAAACCCATTGACAAATTCCCTGTTCGGTTGTATTATATATAAGTCGACAGGACATGCACCTTTAGCTCAGTTGGTAGAGCACCTGACTCTTAATCAGGGTGTCCAGGGTTCGAGCCCCTGAAGGTGTACCACCTAATCACCCATGTTTTGATACAAGGCATGGGTGATGTTTTTTGCGTTTATGAAGGGATTGAGCGTCAGAATACCGGGATAATTTGTTACATTCTTTCTTCTACTTGCAGGAAATCAAATATACCGTGTCATTTTGCCGGATGGGGATCGTCCCTGTCCGGCCTTTCTGCGTCCAAACCAGGGCACTTTTTCAGCAAAACGCCTGTCCTTTCAGCAAAAATGCACCCACTCTGGACGATTAGGGCAAAACGTCCCGAGTTAAGAGGAAACGTCCCGAGTGTGGGATTAGATCAAT
>CAMBWJ010000082.1 GCA_945871545.1 uncultured Clostridia bacterium
CCACGGCTTTGATTGCTACAACTTCTCCGGCGGCTTCCGCTTCTACGACGCGGTGATGAACGACCGCTGCCTGATTGAAACCGCCACGCCCTGCGGCATGGACAAGTAAGAAAAAGAGGACATTCCCGCGCAATCCGTGCAGAATGTCCTCTTTCCATATCATGTATGCGAAAGCCGTTCCAGCCGCTCCGCGTCGATGATCTCCACAGCGCCCCGGGACAGCCGGATCAACCCCTCGCCCTGAAAATAGCGCAGCATTCGCGTGACGACCTCACGGGGATTGCCCATGTGCCTGCCGATCGCCTCGTGGGTGATGTTCAGCTGCGCGCTACCCTCCAGCGCGCTCTCCTCCAGCAGGAAGCCTGCCAGCCGCTGGTCAAAGCGCTTCCACAGAATCTGTTCCAGCAGCCACATCACGTCGGAAAAGCGGTTGGCCATGATCTCGTTGGTGAAATTCGCAAGCGCCGCGGATTCCTCCATCACGCCCTTGTAGGCCTCCGATGGAAGTACCCAGACTGTGGTATCGCGCTCCGCCTGAAGCATCACCTCAAACTGGATGGAGCGCAGGATGCAGGAGGCGGAGAACAGGCAGACGTCCCGGTCGAGCAGGCGGTACAGCGTGATCTCACGGCCCTCGTCGGAGAGAATGTATGCGCGGAGCTGTCCCTGCTCCACCAGAAACAGGCCGGCGCAATCCAGCCCGCCGCTGTGGATCACGCTTCCCCTTTGCACCGTCCGCTTCGTTGCGCAGCCCTGCAGGCGCTCCTGCTGCGCAGGGGACAGCCTTTCCCAGACGGGAAAAAAGTCCTTCATCTCCATGCAAATCCCTTCTTTCATGTTACCATTATAGTGAGGTTTATGGCATATGTCAATTATATTCTTGACATATGCCATAAACCATATTATACTTGAGCTGAATGAATACAAAAATCGGAGGGGTGCCGATGTCGAGGCCGAAGAAGTGCCGGAGAATCTGCGATTATCCGCAGACGCCGTCCTTTGTGCCGGAGGAGATGCCGGAAAAGGGGGAGACGGTCGTTCTCAGCCTGGAGGAATATGAGACCATAAGGCTCATCGACCGGGAGGGACTTTCCCAGGAGCAGTGCGGAGATTTCATGCAGGTCGCCCGCACCACGGTGCAGCAGATCTACGCAAGTGCCCGTCGGAAGCTGGCGGATGTGCTGGTGGAGGGCCTGCCGCTGCGCATCGAGGGCGGAGATTACCGCCTGTGCAACGGCGGAAATCCCGCCTGCGGCTGCGCCAGCTGTTATCGGCGCGGTTCCGGCCAGCCCAGCGCGAGGCCGAAAGGAGCGCGCGTCACGAGGGTTGCGGTCACCTATGAGGAAGGAGAAATCTTTCAGCACTTCGGCCGCGCTGCGCAGTTCAAGCTCTACGACGTGGAGGAGGGGTGCATTGCAGATTCCGAAATCGTGGACGTTCACGGCGGCGGGCACGGCGCGCTGGCGGGCGTTCTGCGCGCCCTGCAGGTGGATGCGCTGATCTGCGGCGGCATCGGCGGAGGCGCCCGGATGGCGCTCGGCGAGGTGGGTATTGCGCTGTATGGAGGCGTGACCGGCAGCGCGGATGCTGCGGCGGAGGACTTTGCCGCAGGCAGGCTGAACTACGATCCCAACGCGCGCTGCGATCACCACGGAGGAGAGCACGGCTGCGGCGACCATCCCTGTGGTTGAGCAGGTCATTTGGTGAGAACATCACGGAGCGCTGCTTCGGGATGTGCTAGAATTGGAACGAAGGAGGCGGTGTACCCTATGAAGCAATATGTCTGTTCCATCTGCGGGTTTACCTACGACGAAGCCAGGGGCATTCCGGAGGCCGGAATGGCGCCGGGCACCCGGTGGGAGGATCTGCCCGAGGACTGGAAGTGTCCCCTGTGCGGCGCGGACAAATCCCAGTTCCGGGAGAAGGCGGAGGCAGCGCAGTCCGGCGCGGCAGCACTGGAGAAGCCCCATGTGGAGAAGGAGCTGTCCGCCATGGAGATGAGCATCATCTGCTCCAATCTGGCGCGGGGTTGTGAAAAGCAGTATCTGCCCGATCAGGCAGAGGACTTCCGTAAGCTGGCTACGTTCTTCCGCACCAAGGCGGAACCGGAGCAGGATGCCAGCGTGGAAAAGCTGCTGGAATGCGTGGAATACGACCTCTCGGTGGGTTATCCCTACAGCAACGCGACGGCATCTGAGAAGCCGGATCGCGGCGCGCTGCGCTGTCAGGTCTGGAGCGAGAAGGTCACGCGGATGCTCCAGTCCCTGCTGACACGCTATCAGGCCGAGGGCGAGAGGATGCTGGAGAACACCGGCGTGTGGGTCTGCACGGCCTGCGGCTTTGTGTATATCGGGAACGAAGCCCCGGCGCAGTGCCCGGTGTGCAAGGTTCCCAGCTGGAAGTTTGAAAAAGTGGAAGGGAGGGCGTAATGATGGCTGAAAAATACGCGGTCAGAAATCTTCGCCTGTGCACCAAGGACTGCATGTGCCTCTATGTGTGTCCCACCGGCGCCACGGACACGGAGAACAGCATCATTGACCCGGAGAAGTGCATCGGTTGCGGTGCGTGTGCCGACGCCTGTCCGTCCTCCGCAATCAGCATGGTTCCCCGGGTGCTCCCTGCGCAGCAGCCGAAGGAGGACGGCGTTGTGGAAGCCCTGCGCGGCCTGATCCAGAGCAAGGCGCGTGCGGAGGGCATCGCCGCACAACTGCCCGGTGCGCTGAGCGCCTCCGTGGAGAAGTCCTCCCGCCTGATGGCGGAGGATCTGTGTCGCGAGGCGGGCTACATGCTGCCCCAGAGTGGAAACACCCGGGCGTTTCTGGAGTCGATCCGCAGCTATCCCGGCGTCCCGACGGATGCGGTGGAATCCCTGTTGCAGAATATTCAGTTCAACGAGAAAGTGGAGGAAACGAAAATGGAAAAGTGGCAGTGCTCCGTATGCGGTTACATTCATGAAGGCCCCATGACCCCGGATTTCAAGTGCCCCATCTGCAAGCAGCCTGCAGAGAAGTTCGTGAAGATCGGGGAGGCTGCGCCCGCAAAGAATCCCTATTCAGGCACAAGGACCGAAAAGAACCTGTGGGAGGCCTTTGCAGGCGAGAGCCAGGCCCGAAACAAATACACCTACTTCGCCTCCGTGGCGAAGAAGGCAGGCTACGAGCAGATCGCCGCGCTGTTCCTCCAGACGGCGGAGAACGAGAAGGAGCACGCCAAGCTCTGGTTCAAGGCGCTGGGTGAGCTGGGCGACACCGCCGAGAATCTGCTCCACGCAGCCGAGGGCGAGAACGCCGAGTGGACCGACATGTACGACCGCATGGCCCGCGAGGCCGATGAGGATGGCTTTCCCGAGCTGGCGGCGCAGTTCCGCGGCGTTGCCGCCATCGAGAAGGCCCATGAGGAGCGCTACCGCGCACTGCTGAAGAATGTGGAGACGAAAGCCGTATTCGAGAAGAGCGGCGTGACCATCTGGGAGTGCCGCAACTGCGGCCACATCGTGGTCGGCACCGCTGCGCCGGAGCTCTGCCCGGTCTGCAAGCATCCCCAGGCCTACTTTGAGGTACGCAAGTAGAACTACTGATCGGTCGCACTGTTATAGAAATTCAATAGGTATCATGGGGCTGTCTCCTGGTGAGACAGCCCCGTCCGATATGTGCGTGCAAACAGAAACAATTACTCGGGTCGCCAACAGATTACGCAGGTGGAGGGCATAAGTGACGAATAAACTGCGGATCGCCTGACTTGGGGGTACATACCCCCAAGTCAGATGAGGTTTGACCATAGACAAATGCCTGTTCCCACCAGCTACGGCGAATCAGAGAACAGGAAGACATTCACTGCTGACTCCTCAAAGCCGCTTAGAAAGCAGAGCCTGATGCTGCGTCACCTGCTGAAAATGGCTTGAAATACCCACCCCGAGTCTTGGCAAGCATCGCATTCTGATATCCATCAGAATACCTATTGGTCGTCTACCGCCGACCATATTCTTAGGGGCTGCGCCCCTAAAACCCCTTATGACGAAGCTATGTAAGGGGGCATTTTGACCCCATTTTATAAAACCATAACCAGCGGAATTTCATGTCTTATGCTATACTGTTTATGAGATTTGAGCTTCCTTTCCGTTAGTATGGTGTTGCAACTCTACTATGCCAGATTAGTTATCAAATCTCATCCTTTTTTGCTGCTCTTTCCAAGTTGTATTGTAGCTCTACACTTTGAAAGGCAGAAGATTCGCTCATAACATTGACAGCATCAGACCATTATAGTACAATAATTAAACCATAATTGTTTTGGAGGCGTCGCTATGTCAGATTTCTTTATGAATGATAGATACAGGGTGCTTCAATGCATGGCACAACGGCAGATTATTGTCAACAATGAAGTTATAATCAAGCTAAAAGATTTCAAGGAAGCTGTATCCGATCATTGTCAGGAAATGGGCTACATATAATTACAGAAGAGGTGCCAATATTGAAAATACAAACCTAACAGAAAAAACGACGATAGTACCCGTTGCCAAAGATATTAGGTCGATTTTGGACACCGCCCGTGGCAAAGTGGCTCGGCAGGTGGGCAGCGAGCTGCCCACCAAAGTCGGCGAGGGACCAGAAGCGGTGAGTTGCATGGAAACGTTTCTGATCCTCACGGTGACTGCGCTCGTCCTTGCCATTGTGACGCGGGGTATAGGGACGAATGAGCTTGTGACGAATGCCGAGTTCAGCTGCAGTAGATTCAAACAGCGTCGGGATGTCGCATTTGGAATTGGAGAAACGGTTGGTAAACTCAAAGCCGTTGTCTGTCTGAAGACATTCCACGGTTACGCCCTTTCTGCGAAAGCTTTCAACAACGTGATGCAGGAAATGTGCGGAGAAATAGGTACTCTGTTCGGGATAAGCTCCCAGAATGCGGTATCGAGAGTGTTCGTCGATCACCGTATACTGATAGAGTTTCAGTCCCGGTTCTGCGATGCAGGATCTGGGAACGACCTTTACGTCGATCTGGATGCGCTGGCCGGGGTACTGCATCTGTTCATAAGGCTTGGGGGTGTACTTCTTCCGGGGCTTTTCCTTCGCTGCCAGTCCTTCGCGTCTGAGAACGCGCCACAGACTTTCGATGCAGCGGCTGTATCCTCGCTTGCGCAGGCGGCTCCAGAGTTCTACGATGCCGAGCTTGGGATTGCGGCGCCGCATGTCTCGGATGAGCTTCAGCTCCGCTTCGGTGTGCTGGTTGGGATGGCTGTGGGAACGATGCGATCGGCATGCCAGCGATTCTATGCTGCCATTATACCTTGCCATCCAGAAGTAGATGTAGGACGCCCCTTTGTTATACTTTCGGCTGGCACGGAACACTCTGAATTTCTTTGCATGTTTCATCTGGAATGTGTAATTCTCTAGCGATTACTTGACAAGTAACGTAATATACGTTACAATATCCTTGCGAGGTGATCCTATGGAAAAGAGCATGACTTTGAATCTGCGGGTGAACCCTATTGTCAAGCAGCAGGCGGAGGATGTGCTGAAGCAGCTGGGGATTCCGATGGCGACGGCCATCGACATGTATCTGCGCCAGATCAAGCTGACGGGCGGCATTCCCTTCGCTGTGACGCTGCCCAAGGCGCCTGCCGCGGTCAATGCGGATACCATGAGTACCGATCAGCTTCGCATGGAGCTGATGGCCGGGTATGACGAACTGCAGTCGGGCAATGTGCAGGACGCCAGTGAAGCCTTTGCACGCTTCAGGGATGCGCACAGATGAAGCAGTATAACGTAAAGATCACCGGCAAAGCGCTGGCGGATATGGAAGCGATATACGATTATATCGCAGAGCAACTGCTGAATCCCGATGTGGCGATGGGACAGTACAACCGTATCGCGGATGCCATTGAATCGCTGAAGGTGTTCCCGGAGCGCTGCCGGGTATTTGATTCCCAGCCAGAGCATGATCTCGGCATGCGCCAGATTCCGGTGGACAATTATACCGCCATCTATGTGATCCAGGGTGACGATGTGGTGGTACTGCGCGTTCTCTACAGCGCATCGGATATCAATGCCAGACTGCGTGAAGGCCGCTGATTCGTGGCAACGATTTGGCAACAAAAAATCAGATAGCCCAGGAAAAGTGGAGAAATGGAATAGCCACAATAATCCCTGCGAATGGACAGAAGCGGAATTGTTTAGTTCAAAGGGCGCAGAGATGAGTGGGAATAAGGCGCGTGTCGCAGTGCACTCCCGTTGATCGCGTTTGGTGCAAAAACGCTTATTCTGAGCAATAGAAATGAGCCTTGAAGAGTTTCGACTCTTTGAGGCTCATTTTTTGCGATATAGGTCTGAAACACAGCATTTTCAAGGGATTCTGCGCTTCACACCGTTTCCTTCGCGGATTTTTCCCATCCCCGGCGATGGAGGAGTCCCAGAACCACTGTGAAGCCGGAGCAGGCGAACACGCTGAAGCGCTCCGGAACGCCGAAATACGCGCGGGGAAGAGCGGCGGTTCCCACGGCGCCGGCGATCATCATGCCCAGCGAGATCAGCGCCCATATCCCCAGTACCGGGCAGGCTCTTTGCCGCAGACAGCCCCAGGCGAGGAGCGTCAGGGATGCGATGGACAGCAGCACCACCGCTGCCGTGACCATCAGGTGCATCACATCCTGAAACTGCCCGGAAATGCCCGCATGCGTCAGGGGGAACATGGCGTAGCCCACGGTGGAGATCCAGTTCATCAGGGCGAACAGATAGATGCCGGCGCGGACGATTCGATTGAAATGTCCCTTGATCGACACGCAGCACAGGGTCACGCAGACGATGCCGCAGGGCGCATACAGGGCGGCAAGCTGGCGCCACAGCACCCTCGACGGAGCGCCATCCGCCGACAGGTCGCTGACCGCCTGCGACAGCCAGTCATAGCCCGGGTATGCGAGGGGCGAAAACACCACGGCCGCGGCGTAGGACAGCAGGCTCACCAATCCCAGCCAGCCCAGCCTTCGCATCAGTTTTTCATTCATGCGCTGCACCTCCTGATTCTGCCGGTACCATTGAACCGGCGCCTTTTCCGCTGTGCCGACGAGGCAGCGCACCGCCTCCCTCCGGGGGCTCCAGGTGGAAGGTCTGATGGAACAGACGCACATGCTGTTCCAGCGCATCCATGATTTCCGCTTCCCTCTCCGGGTGCCGGTCGCACTCTCCAAGCAGGATCAGGATAGGACTGGCGTACATCATGGCGAGCAGGCCCGGATCCTCCTGCCGCATCACTCCCGCCGCGATCATGCGCTGAAACAGCTCTTTGTGGTAGTCCAGAATCTGCGTCACATACCGCCGGGAGTACAGCGCCGACAGCTCCGGGGAGCGGAACTGCTCGATGGTCATCATCCGCCGGA
>CAMBWJ010000083.1 GCA_945871545.1 uncultured Clostridia bacterium
GAGCCGATGATGAACGTGGTGGAGATGACGGAGTCGATCTTGATGCCCATGAGCTGCGCGGTCTCAAAGTCCTTGGACACCGCGCGCATGGCCATGCCGATCTTGGTCTTCTGGATGATGGTCACCAGGGCGATCACCAGCAGGATGGTCAGGATCGGAGTGACGATGGTCACGACCTTGGTGGTCGCGGAGCCGATGGTGATGGAGTTGGAGATCCACGGGACGGTGGGATACTGCTTGGCCAGACCGCCGGTGACGTACCACATCAGGTTCTGCAAAAGATAGGAAACGCCGATGGCAGAGATCATGACGGACATGCGCGGGGCAGACCTGAGCGGCTTGTAGGCGACGCGCTCCACCGCGAAGCCCAGAATCACCGTGAGCACCACCACCAGCGGAATGGCGATCTGCACCGGAAGCGTTGCGGCGATGTAGACCATGAAGAAGCCTGCAGCGGTGAAGATGTCGCCGTGCGCGAAGTTGATCAGGCGCAGGATGCCGTACACCATCGTGTAGCCCACGGCGATCAGCGCGTACTGTCCGCCCACCGAGATGCCCGATAGCAGGTAAGGCAGGATTTTGTCAAACATTTGAAAAGCCTCCGTTTTGTATTGGACGCAGGGAAGCGGCGCCCGGCGCAGGGATGCGGATGGATTGCGGCGCTCCTTCGCGGGCCGTTGCCCGGTGGATGGCGCACAGGCAGTTTCCCTCCAGACATGAACATACCGAACCCGCGTTTGGGGCGCGGGTTCGGCGTCGTTCAGTCAGTCAGGACTGAAGGGAATGTGATGGGATCAGCCCTCGAGCTCCGCGACGGTCTGGGTCTTGACGAAGTCGAATGCGCCGGTCTCGGTGTTGGCCTGCTTGATGTACGCCATGTCCTTGTTGGCGTCGCCGATCTCGTCGAAGGAGATGGAGCCGGTCACGCCGGTCAGGGTCACGCCAGGCATTGCAGCGGCGATGTCCGCGCCGACGGCGGAATCCGCAGCCTTGATGGCCTCGATGGCGGTCATGTAAGCGTCAAAGCCCAGGGCGGAGACAGCCGCGACGATGTCGTTGCCGCCGTTGTTGGTCATCTTGTCCGGGTTGGCGTTCAGCCAGGCCTTGAAGCCCTGAACGAACTCGGCCGCCTGGGTGGAGGACTCGTCGTTCTCATCGAAGAAGGTGGAGCAGCAGATGGTCAGGTTGGTGCCCTTGCCGGCCTCCAGGATAACGGAGGACTCCCAGGTGTCGCCGGCCAGCAGCGGCAGCTCCACGTTCATGGAGGCGGCCTGGTTGATCAGCAGGGCGGCCACGGTGGTGCTGGTGGGGCAGAAGATGACGTCTGCACCGCCGTTGATGGCGTTGTTCAGATACGCAGCGTAGTCAGAGGTGCCCTCGGTGAACTGCTCGTTGATGACGGTGCCGCCCATGGCCTCGAAGGCCTTGGCGAAGTAGGTGGCCAGGCCGGTGGTGTAGTCGTCGCCCAGCTGGCTCAGCACGTAAGCGGTCTTGGCGCCGAACTCGTCCATCGCGAAGTTTGCCATGACGGTGCCCTGGAAAGGATCCAGGAAGCAGACGCGCCAGTAGTAGTCGCACAGGGAGGTGACGCCCGGGTTGGTGCAGGAGCAGCCGATCGCCGGGATCTCAGCAGCCGCGAAGACCTCGCCGCCCGCCATGGACACGCCGGAGCCGTAGGAGCCGAGCACGATGCTCACGCCTGCGTCAACCAGCTCCTGCGCTGCGGAGACGGCCTTGTCGGTGGCGGACTGGTTGTCCACGATCACCAGCTCAACATCGTAGGTCGCGCCGCCGATTTCAACGGTGGGAACCAGAGAATTGGCGTACTCAATACCGATCACTTCCTGCTTGCCGCCGGCGCCGTTGTCGCCGGAAGCGGGCTCGAAAACGCCGATCTTGATGGTCTCCGCCATCGCAACGGCGGAAATGCTCAGCATGAGAACCAGAACCAGAGCGAGAATTTTTTTCATAGTGGTATGCCTCCTTTGCATCATGGGGGTATTATACAGAAGTTTCCCAACAATTGCAAGCCCTATTTTGCAATTTTTTGGAATTCAAAGCTTCGTTTCCACCGGATAAATCCGCAATTCGCGGCCACCCGCAGCGCTTTTTATGCAGTTTGTCGCTTCCGAACATCCATTTTTGCGTGCAATCGCCGGAAAAGTCCGCACAATTGTCGCAATTCTGCATATTGCCGCTTTCTTTATTCAAACACATGTCCGCGTGTTGCGGATTGTTAATTTTCTACGCACTTTCTCCCCGCATTCGTCCATATATCAAATACACCTGTTTGTATATTTCGGATTTTCCGTGCAGATCGCGCGCATATTTATGCAAATTCATGCAGTAGCACTCAACCGGCGCTTCGGGCAAGTTTTTTCGCCGGGAGGAACCGCCGCGCCGAAGCGCCGCCGGATTTTCCGCACATTTCAGCGCGATCCGCCCCAATCACGCGCCCGCATCTGCGCAATGCAACGCCCTTACAAGCCGAACGTTCGGAAAAATGACCATCTTCACACGCAATGTTTACACATCCATGCGGAATCCGCCGGAAAAGCGTGCTATAATTCAAAAACAGCCGCATAATTCCGAGCGCCCGGAGACGGGTGCAGGATTATCTGCGATTTCTACCATATAATAATGGCGCTGACAGTGCTGCAAAGGAGAAGCAAACATGGGCGGATTTTTCGGTGTGATTTCCAAATCGGACTGCGTATTTGACCTCTTCTTCGGAACCGACTACCACTCGCATCTGGGCACGAAGCGCGCGGGCATGGTAGTTTACGGCGAAAACGGCTTCGAGCGTGCGATTCACAACATCGAGAATTCGCCGTTCCGCACGAAGTTTGAGCGCGACGTGGAGCAGATGGCGGGCAACTCCGGCATCGGCTGCATCTCCGACACCGAGCCCCAGCCGCTGATCGTGCGCTCCCACCTGGGCAACTTCGCCATCACCACCGTAGGCCGCATCAACAACGTGGACGCGCTGGTGCGCGAGGCCTTCGGCAAGGGCACGATTCACTTTCTGGAGATGAGCGGCGGCAGCATCAATCCCACGGAGCTGACGGCGGCGCTGATCAACCGCAAGGGCTCCATTGCGGAGGGCATCCGCTACGCCCAGAGCGTGATCGACGGCTCCATGTCCATCCTGATCCTCACCTCGGAGGGCATCTACGCCGCACGCGACCGCCTGGGCCGCACGCCGGTGATCCTCGGCAGGAAGGACGGCGCGCGCTGCGCCTGCTTTGAATCCTTTTCCTATTTGAATCTGGGCTACGAGAACCTGAGGGAGCTTGGCCCGGGCGAGGTGGTGTTCCTGACGGCGGACAGCGACGAGACGCTGCTGCCTCCCCTGCCCGAGATGAAGATCTGCACCTTCCTGTGGGTGTACTTCGGCTATCCGTCCTCCTGCTACGAGGGCATGAATGTGGAGGAGATGCGCTGCCGCTGCGGCGACATGCTGGCCCGGCGCGACGACATTCAGGCCGACACCGTGGCCGGCGTTCCGGACTCCGGCACCGCCCACGCCGTGGGCTACGCCAACCGCTCCGGCATCCCCTTCTCCCGGCCCTTCGTGAAGTACACGCCCACCTGGCCGCGCTCCTTCATGCCCTCCAACCAGAAGAAGCGCAACCTGATCGCCCACATGAAGCTGATCCCGGTGGATTCGCTGATCCGGAACAAGAAGCTGATCATGATCGACGATTCCATCGTGCGCGGCACCCAGCTGGGCGAGACCGCCGAGTTCCTCTACAACAGCGGCGCGAAGGAGGTGCACATCCGCACGGCCTGCCCGCCGATCCTCTACGGCTGCAAGTATCTGAACTTCTCCCGCTCCACCTCGGAGTACGACCTGATCGCCCGCCGGGTGATCGCACGGCTGGAAGGCGGCGAGCCCTCCCCGGAGAAGCTCGCGCGCTACGCCGATCCCGATACAGCGGAGTACGCCGCCATGGTGGAGGAGATCCGCAGGGAGCTGAAGTTCACCACGCTGAAGTTCCAGCGCCTGGACGACATGATGGCCGCCACCGGCGTATCCCCCTGCAAGCTGTGCACCTACTGCTGGAACGGCAAGGAATAAAATATGCAGGGCGGAGCGCTCTCACCCCGCCGCATGGCTGAAAAGCCCGCAAACGCAAAAATGCCGCCCGAGATTGTGATATCGGTCGGCATTTTTTGATTGCTGCGTCAGTATCCGGGTGCTCACGCCAGATAGTAGTTCATCAGGCGATCCTCGATCTTGTCCAGGTGGCCCGGCTCGATGGGCACGAGATCCCAGATGATGTTGGCGTCGCCCCGGCGGCGCTTGGTCTTGAGCAGCGGATTGTGCTTGTAGTCCGTCTCCAGATAGGAGGTGCGTCCGGCAACCACGTGCAGCTTCGCCACGCTGCCGTCGCTGAGCGTGATGTGAAGGATGAAGCCCTTCGCGCCCTTCTTGCCGAAGCCGAAGGCGCCGTTCAGGCCGGAGCCCTTCTCGAACACGTCCTCCTTCTCCCACTGGAGCTCGTCCGGGCATTCCAGCAGGAAATCGCCCTCCTGGCCAAAGATAGGGGAGACGATCACGGCGGTCTTGCCCTCATGGCGCGCCAGCGCGACGAACTGACCGCCCTCGGTGGAGCAGAACAGCATCTTTTCCGGCTTGAAGCCCTTCTGCTGGAGCGCCTCGGCAAAGCGCAGCCGCTTATCCTCCAGAATCTTCAGGTTTTCCTTGCGCAGCTTCTCTGCGTCCGAATCAAACAAAGGCATGCTTGGCCCTCCTTGTGCAGATATTGATTTCATCCATTATAGCAGAAGCCGGAGCCTTTTGCAACGTTATTTTCCCCGGGCAAATTCATAGGAATATGGATCAAAATCCGACTTTTTTTCGTCTAACCCCCAATGGTTGAGTTTCTTCTTATCCTATGGTATAATTTAAGGGTGAACAAAGGAGGAAATACATATGCGCAAAGCAATTTTGTGGGTTCTGCTTGCCCTGATGGTTTTTCAGGGTCTGGCACTTGCCGAGACGACCGTCGAACCCCTCGAAACCACCACAGCCATTGAAGCTGTGAACGGCCTGGACGCCGCACGCACGGCTTCCGAAATCTACCTGATCCTGCCCTCGGGCGAGGGCGACATGCTGGTTCGCCTGCCGCTGGACGGCTCGCAGCCGGTCTGCATGGATCGCGCGGACAGCATCGAAAGCCTCATCAACTATGGTGCGGGCGCGGCCTACCTCAGAACCACCGACGGCGCCTCCGCCATCATCAGCTGCGTGGGCAACCAGCAGAGCACGCTGTATTCCTTCGGCATGTCCACCGCAGAGCACATGACGATGTTCGGCGGCAAGCTGCTGGTTCTGATGAACGGCCTGCTGCACTCCATCGAGCCCGACACCGGCGTGTGCCTGAAGCTCTCCGGCGCACAGATGCTGGACTACGTGCTGGGCGACGGCTACGCCTACTACCTTGCCGACGGCGACAAGATGGAATACACCGCCCAGCTGAGCGACGATGAGACCGCCACCACCCAGGCGGGCTGCATCTATCGCCTGAACCTGAACAACGGCGAGACCGACCTGCTGCTCAAGAGCGGCGGCGAGGATCTGAAGATTCTGGACAATCTGGTCTACTTCCACAACCTGGCAGACGCCTACGCCGTGCGCACCGGCGAGAGCGCGGAGCTGCGCGGCCGCGTGTACAGCCTGGACACCCAGCTCAAGACCCTGAACAGCGCGTGCGCCGAGCCGGACAGCGGCTTCTGGCCCACCCGCGCAGGCGTGGTCGCCTGGTACAACGGTGCGCTGAACCTGGGCGAGACCAGCCTCTACGCCCCCGAGAACGGCTCCAGCGTCAGCTTCGACGGCGAGGCCCTCTACGTATGGGAGCCCACGAAGCTGACCCTGACTGAGGTGCGCACCGACGGCAGCCAGACCGTCCTCTACAACGGCGATCTGACCCAGGCGGTCACCGCAGCGCTGCTGCCCGAGGCCACCCCCACCATCGATCCCTCCGCCTCCCCTGAGACCGACGAGGCCGCCCAGGCGAACAGCGACTGGTTCGCTGACTTCATGGGCAACGTCGAGGCCGCAAGCAGCGGTTCCACCACGCCCAAGGCCACGCCCATCGGCGTGACGCCCACGCCGGTTCCCACCGCAACGGCCGTTCCGGTGAGCACCGCAGGCACCGGTTCCTCCAGCTCCACCGGCACGGGTTCCAGCTCCGGCAGTTCCGCCACCAAGACCACCTACTCCACCTACTCCACGAGCATCAAGTCCCTGCGCATCACCAGCGCGGTGAACCTGCGCGCCAAGCCGCTCACCAGCAGCACGATCTACACCTCCATCCCGGCGGGCAAGATCGTCAGCTGCACCGGCACCGCGGCCAAGACCAGCGGTGGCTCCGTGTGGTATCAGGTGAAGTACAACGGCACCACCGGCTGGATCTACTCCGCCTACGCCGAGAAGTACAGCTCCTCTTCCTCCGGCAGCTCTGACTCCCAGTCCGACAGCACCGTGGTCAAGACCTACGACATCGACGGCAAGTACGTCAAGATCGTGGGCGGCAGCGTGAACATCCGCTCCAATGCAGGCACCAGCTATAAGATCGTGGGCAGCATGCCCAGCGGCGCTTACGGCACCTGCCTGGGCACCGCCGCCAAGGATACCCGCGGCGTGGTGTGGTACAAGGTGAAGTACAACGGCGTGACCGGCTGGGTCTCCTCCCGCTATTCCAAGGTCACGAACAGCAAGGACTCCTCCTCCGGAAGCTCCAGCGACTCCGTGAAGGTGGTCGGCGGCGACGTCACCATCCGCGCCAAGGCCGACAAGACCAGCACCAAGCTGGGCTACATCTCCGAGGGCAAAGTCGCGACCTACCTGGGCAAGACCAGCACGGACTCCCGCGGCGTGCAGTGGTACTACATCAGCTACAACGGCACCAAGGGCTGGATTTCCTCCATGTACTCCCGCCTGCAGTAAGACAGACAGACTATCCTCAGGCTCCGGCAAGCGCCGGGGCCTTTCCTTTTGTACAAGGCAAATCGCGAAGACCGGATGACGATCATCCGCAGCTTTGAATCCTCCTTCATGTGGCCCGGCAAACAACTTGAAACAAAAAACGCCTGAGCACCTATCACAGCACTCAGGCGTGAGACCCTAACCCTTCACAGAACAGGGGAGCAAGGATATTCTTCCACAATTCCTCGCTCCCCACAAGCAGAGGCGCGGAGAATGCACCTCTGCTGCAATCGTTGCGGCACATCGGATGATTGGCGCGCACAACGATTCAATTCAGGGAGGAAGGTACTGTCAACCTTTATGCGCAAAATAGTATGCAGGCAGTGTAAGAAAAGAG
>CAMBWJ010000084.1 GCA_945871545.1 uncultured Clostridia bacterium
ACGGTGTCAACCTTCTGCTGGGTCAGCACCAGGGGCAGCGCGCCGGACTGGATCAGCATGGCCAGGTTGTTGGCCCACTCCACAGACTCCTCGGTGCTCTCGGAGGCGCTGCTGGTGATGATGCCCTGGCCGCCGGTGATGACCTGATTGACCGTGGGTGCGGAGATCAGCTCGTCGTCCAGATAGATCGAGATGGACTGGCCCAGGAACTCCTGGGTGGCCTTGGCAAAGGCCTCGGAAGCTTCCTTGTTCAGCTCGAAGCCCACGCCGGCCTGGGTCGCGGTCTCATCGGACCACTGCGCGCCGGCAGCCTTGATGTCCTTGCCCTCGAAGACCACGTTGCCGTTGGGATCGCGGAACTCCAGATGGGCGGGGGTACCGATGATCTCGGCGACCTGCTCCGGATCGTCCACGTCCGGGATCTCCACCAGGATGCGGTCGTTGCCCTGAATGGCCACGGTGGCCTCGGTGAAGCCGGCGTTGGTCAGACGGGTGCGCAGGGCGGAGACGGTGCCGTCCAGCAGGGTTTCGTAGTTGTCCACCGTGGTATCGGTGACCCTGTACTCCGTGGACACGCCGCCGCGCAGATCCAGGCCCAGGCTGATGGCGCTGCCCACGGGCTTCAGGATGTACTTGCCAACCTGCAAGCCGTTCAGAGCCAGGAACGCCACGACGACGATCAGCACCGCGACGATTCCAAGTTTGATCAAGCTTTTAACCTTCATTCAGTTTCCTCCCCGAGAATGACTGACAAGCACAGTCACTCTAGCATATATCATACAAAGTATTATTATAGTATGTTTTCGTGAAATCGTCAAGTGAAATCCGCGCACGCAATTGCGGCATGCGCTTTATTTTTTGCGCAGATGTGGTATAATGGAGTAAAGTATTCAAAAGAATACACAGGAGGAGAATTACCATGAAGAATCATGCGGAACTGGCCCGGAACAACTTCCTGAAGGGCTACAACTGCGCGCAGGCCGTAGCCATCGCGTTTTCCGAGGAGATGGGCATGGGCGAGGAGCAGCTTGCGAAGCTGGCCTCGTCCTTCGGCGGCGGCTTCGGCAAGATGCGCGAGGTCTGCGGTGCGGTGAGCGGCGCGATGCTGGTGTACGGCGCGCTGCGCGGCAACTCCGACCCCGAGGATCCCGTGGCCAAGAAGGAGCACTACGCCAATGTGCGCGCCTTCGCCGACCGCTTCAAGGCGGAGCACGAGACGATCATCTGCCGGGAGCTTCTGCACAACATCGGTCTGAAGAAGGAGAGCGGCGGCGATCCCGAGGAACGCACCCCGGAATACTACCGCACGCGCCCCTGCGTCCGCTTCGTGGAGACCGCAGCAACGGTTCTGGAGCAGATGCTGGCGGAATAATCGGAACAAACAGGGCGCTGCCTTCCATTGATTTTGGGAAGGCAGCGCCCGTCTTTTTTATTTCTCTGCGGCAGGCAACTCGTTCAGAAGCTGCTTCATGGTCTTGTTCAGCACCGGATGCACGAGGTTGGGCGCAAGCTCCGCCATGGGGCCGAGCACGAAGTCCCGGTTGTGCAGGTCGGGGTGCGGAAGGATGAGCGCGGGGTCGTCCTGCACCAGATCGTCGTAGAATAGGATATCCAGATCCAGCGTGCGCGGGCCCCAGTGAATCAGGCGTTCCCGCCGGGCGGCCCGTTCGATGGCATGCAGCGCGTCCAGCAGCTCCTCCGGCTCGTACAGCGTCTCGATCTCCATGGCGGCGTTCAGGAAGTCGTCCTGATCCACGCCGCCGTAGGGCGCGGTCACGCGGTAGGAACTGACCTGCTTCACCCGCACGCATTCGTCCGCCCGCAGCGCCTCCACCGCGCCGTTAAGATACCCCTGCTTGTCGCCCATATTGGAGCCCAGCGCCACGAAGGCGCGGTGCCAGCCCCGGCGCACGCAGACGGACACGCTGTCGAAGGGCAGCGGGATCGGCGCGCTGGGCTTTTCCAGCTCCAGCTCCACCTCATGGATGAGGGGGAATTTCAGCAGCAGCGCCCGGCAGGCGTGCTCCACCGCCGCCTCCAGCAGCTTCCATGTGTTCTTCTGCAGGTATTCCGTCAGGAACACGCACACGTCGGCGTAGCTGATGGTCTGCTCCAGCGCGTCCGCGAGGCCGCCCTGACGGGTGGAGGTGTACAGCGTGGCGTTGACCACGAACATCTGGCCCAGCCGGGTCTCCTCCTCAAACACGCCGTGGTGCGCAAAGACGCGCAGGCCACGGATGCGGATTTCGTCCGTCTTACGCGCCATGGCAGATGGCCTCCGTCATCTTCACCGCCCGGGCGTTGGCCTGCACGTCGTGCACGCGCACGAACATGCAGCCCGCCATCGCCGCCATCACGCTGGTGGCCACGGTGCCCTCCACGCGCTGATCCGAGGGCAGGTTCAGCGTAAGGCCGATCATGCTCTTGCGGCTGGTGCCCAGCAGCACCGGCAGCTCGAAGGCGCGAATCAAATCGCCCAGGCGGCGCACGCACTCCAGGTTGTTCTCAAGGCTCTTGGCAAAGCCCACGCCGGGATCGAGGATGATCTTCTCCCGATGAATGCCCGCAGCGTCCGCAAGGCGCAGGCTCTCCTTCAGGTCCTCCAGCATCTCCGGGAAGAACTCGGCGTAGCTGGCGTTGTCGCGGTTGTGCATCAGGCAGCAGGGAAGCTTTGCCTCCGCGATCACCCGCGCCATCTCGGGGTCGTACTTCAATCCCCAGATGTCGTTGATGAGGTCCGCGCCCGCAGCGACGCCCGCCCGGGCCACGCCGCTCTTGTAGGTGTCCAGGCTGATGGGCACGTCGAAGCGGGCCCTGATGGCCTCGATCACCGGAGCCACGCGGTCGATCTCCTCCTGATCGGAGATCTTCGTATAGCCGGGGCGGGTGGATTCTCCGCCCACGTCCACCACGTCCATGCCCTCGTTCAGCATGTCCTCCACGTGGCGCAGGGCCACGTCCATACGATTCCATCTGCCGCCGTCGGAAAAGGAATCCGGCGTGACGTTCAGGATGCCCATGATGTAGGTCTTGCCGCTCGTCTGAAATTCACGATTGCCGATTTGCACGGTTCATGTCCTCCTTATCGGGCAATGCCCGCGTTTTTTCGCTCCTCCGGCCAGTTGCACGCCTCACGCGCATCGCAGCGCCAGCACAGGCGGCAGGCCTTGTCCGCCCGGTAGAGGATCTCCCCCAGCATCTCGCGTGCGTCTGCCGAAACGCTGCCCCGGTGGCTGCGGATGGCCGCGATGACCGCCGCGATTTCCTCCGCTGTAAAGCCCGCGTCCGGAAGGATGCTCTCCGCCAGCGCGGCGCTTGCCTGCTCGTGGGGAATTCCCCGCTGGATCTGCTCCGCCCGGCCCAGATCGTGCAAGAGCGCGGCGGCATAGACCACATCGCGGTCGAGCGCAAGCCCCCGCTCCAGCACGTCGATCCACATCAGCCGCGCCACATCCAGGAGATGCGTCAGGTCGTGGCGGCAGAAGACGCGCTCCGCCTCAAGTTCGTCCAGCAGGCGGAGCTTCTCCTCAAACAGCGGATGCCGCAGGATGGCGTTGACCCGCTTCATCCCAGGCGCAGGAAATTGTAGAAGCGCTCCTGCAGCGCAACATCCTTCTCAAAGCAGCCCAGCATGGACGCCGTGACCGTCTTGGTGCCGGGCTTCTTGATGCCCCGCATGGTCATGCACATGTGCTCGGCCTCCACCATCACCATCACGCCCTGGGGATGCAGCTCGTTCATGATGGCGTTGGCGATCTGGGTGGTCAGCTGCTCCTGAATCTGCGGGCGGCGTGCGAACACCTCCACCGTGCGGGCCAGCTTGCTCAGGCCCACCACAGCTCCATCGGGCACGTATGCGATGTGCACCTTGCCGTAGAAGGGCAGCAGATGGTGCTCGCACACGGAATAGAAGGTGATGTCCTTCTCCATCACCAGATTGTTCTCGTCCACGGGGAAGCGCTTGGCCAGCGGCTCCGCAGCCGTCTGCGTAAGACCCCCGAACAGCTCCGCGCACATGCGGGCGATGCGGTCGGGGGTCTCCACCAGACCGGCACGGTTCGGATCCTCCCCGATGGCGGTCAGAAACATGGTGACCGCCTCTCTGACTTTATCTTGATCGATCAATGCAGGACACTCCTCTTCCGGACGGCATGCGCATCCGGTTCAGCAATTTCGATTATTATAGTACAGATTCACCGAAAAAGAAAGTGCTTTCTGTGAAATCAGCGGAAATAAGCCGATTTTGGGCGCTGGTCATGCGAAAGAGAAAACCCCGAAGGCGAATTTGTCACGCCTTCGGGGCAAAACAGCCATGCTCAGCGCGCGGCAGCGTCCTCGTAGCCCACGATCAGCCCGCCCTTCTCGGCGTAGAAGCTGCACAGGCCCGTGCAGTCGCCGATGGTTACCGCGCAGCCGGGGTGCTCCCGCAGGATGATTTCCCGCAGCTGCTGCGCCGCAGTCTCGTTCAGGCAGTGGGCGATGTGCACCCGCCCGCCGGCGAAGCCCGCCTTCTTCATCTCCGCATGGGTGGTCTCCAGCATCCGCTTCTCGCCGCGACACTTGTGCAGCGCCTGAAGCTCGCCCTCCTCGGAGCCCTTGCCCAGCACGCGAATGCCCAGCACGCCCGCCAGCTTGGCGATGGCGGGGCTGATCCGGCCGTTGCGGGCCAGGTTGTTCAGCGATTGCAGGCAGAAGAGCACGTGGGTGTGCTGCCGGTAGGCGGCGATCTCCTTCTCGATCTCCTCAAAGGACAGCTCCCGCTGGATCAGCAGGCGCAGCTTCTCCACGATCAAAAACATCTCCGCGCCCGCAGACAGCGTATCGATGACGCAGACCTTCGCGCCGGGGTGGGCGCTCAGGTATTCCTCCTTCGCGTGCATCGCCGCCGCATGGCTGCCGGACAGCGCGCCGCTGATGGTCACGGCGAAGATCGCGTCCGCGCCCTCGAAGGCCTCCAGCCACTCGAAGGTGTTCGGGCAGGACGTGCGCGACGGCCCCTTCGTGCGGTGCAGCTCCTCCACCATCTCCGCGATGTTCAGGCCGGGGCGATCCACGTATTCGCGCTCCTCGGTGATGATCTTCAGGGGAACGCTGAGGAAATCTACGCCCTCCAGCGCGTACAGATTGGCCGCAGAATCCGATACGATGCGAGTTTTCATGCTATCTCCCCCACCAGCTGTCTTGTTTACAAAAACCATCTTACAGGTTTTTTAAAAACCGATTATATTGTATCACAGCCAAGCGCAATCGTCAAGGGAAGCGGTGCAATCCTCCGGACATCCTGCGGAAACAATTCCGGGTGCGGTCCGCAGAGGTACTGGAATCAACCAAAGTCAAAAATTCTTTTAGAGGAGTATGCTCACTTGAAGAAACAGGGATTAGTGGAAGGACGTTACCCCAACATCTATGTCTCTTTCAAGGTTGCTGAAGCAATTGGGCAAAAGGTTCAGTACATTAGCGATAAGGGACTTGACGAAGCACTATGTAAGCAGCTGATTATTCAGGCACTGCGATCCTCGCCTTGTTCGATGCGAGAGCTATTGGCAATTCTTGATAGAGGTGCCCTCTCTGCGGTGCTGTCAGATCAACAGAAGTCTAGGAAAGTATCTAACCTACTCCATCTCGCCGTCCGCATTGATGAAGGGCGGATTTTCCGGGCCGATGTAGGGCGGCAGATCCATGATGCGGGTATCGATGTCCAGGATGTCCTGCACCTCGTCGGCGGTCTTGACGCCGAAGTACTTGATGAGCTTTTCCCATGCGGTGTCCACGCACTGCATGGTGGAGGGCACGCGGTCGGGCGTCTGGTGCATAATGGCAGCGCGAATGCGCTCTTTGGAAGTCATGTCATTGTCCCCCTTGTGAACATTTATGTTAAATATCTAGATAACAAACACCCGCTGCAAATACGATTTATGTTTCAAAGGTAATGCTGTATATTTTTTAGAATACGGATATGTTTCAAATGTTTCCCATAATTAAATCCATACATATCAAATTTTTCGGCGGGATTTGATGCATCTTTTCCAAAATGCCGCTGTTTGTCGAAATCACGCATGAAGCATCTGTCAATTCTTTCGATACATAAAGTAGAGATAACCAGTTTATTTCGTTTTTATTTATGGATTTTCTTTGGCTTGTGTTTGATTTTTATGGACTTTTTTTAGATTTTATTGTATAATCCACTTGGGTGATGATATGAAGCAGAATCAGTACTACGACGATCCAGAGCATGATATTGTGGGCAGCTGTCCGCATGACATTGCCTACATCTCCCCTTCCTCCATCGATCTGGACGGCCTGTACATCCAGGTGAACCGCGCGGGCATTGTTCTGCGCACCCCGGATGATTATTACATCTCCCGCGATGACTCCTACCGCTACAACGTCATCCACTGCGTTCTGCATGGACGGGGCAGCGTATCCGTCCGCGGACTCACGCGCAGCATCGAAGCCGGGCAGCTCTTTGTTCTGACGGCGAACGAGGGACACATGTATTCCTCCGACCCCAACGATCCCATGGGACTGCTGTGGGTGGAATTCAGCGGCGGGAACAGCTCGCAGCTGACCTCCCACATCCTGGACGTGGGAGGGCCGATCTATTCCGGCACGGTGTTCAAGGAGGTTGTGGAGCTGTGCACCTCCGTGCTCTATCTGCCCAAGCAGCAGGGCCCCAAGATCAGCAATGTGCTCTATCAGATGCTGATGTGCATCTGCACGCACGTGGAGGTGGAAAACAAGCCCAATTCCATCAACCAGCGCATCCTGAAGTACATCGATGAAAACATCGACCGCAGGTTGACGCTCACCGAGGTCGCCGCAGCGTTCAGCTATCATCCGGCCTATTTTTCCAGCCACTTTTCCAAGACGATGGGCGTTTCCTTCTCCAAATATGTGATGAACCGGAAGATCAGCCATGCCTGCTATCTGCTGGACACCACGGACTGGTCGGTCGAGCGCATCGCCCAGGAGCTGGGATTCTGCGACATCTCCCACTTCATCCAGCGCTTCAAGGTGCACGAGGGCATGACCCCCATCGCCTATCGCTCCAGAAGCGGCATCTCGCGAAAGATTACGGCCTCCCGGATTCTGGACGGAAAGCATTCCCCCAACGCCTGATTCCCCTCCAGCCTCTCGCTGCCTGAGCGAACGCCATTTGCAGCCCCAGCTGGCACAGCAAGCAAAAATGCCAACCGATTTCATTGATTCGATCGGCATTTTTGCGTTTTTGGGCTTTGTCAGCAGTCCGGGCTCCGTCCGCCGGGCGGCGCGCTGCTCTCCCGCACGAGCAGCTGCACCG
>CAMBWJ010000085.1 GCA_945871545.1 uncultured Clostridia bacterium
CGTTTTGTGGTCTATGATACCATCCGGGCGTGCCCAATGCAACCACCCGAAACAAATTTTCTTCCGGCAGGGTCGGGGGAAAGGAGGAAAGTGGAGCATGAATTCCATCGTCGCCGACCGGCGCGCGCTGCACCAGATTCCCGAGCTGGACCGCAGCCTAGAGCGCACCATGGCCTACCTGCGCGAGGCGCTCTCTCCCCTGGACTGCGCGCTCTCCTCGCCCATCCCGGGCGCGCTGTGCGCCTACTTTGACAACGGCATGCCCCGCACGCTGGCCTTTCGCAGCGACGCGGACGCGCTGCCGGTTCAGGAGGAGACGGGCCTGGACTTCGCCTCCCGCTTCCCGGGACGGATGCACGCCTGCGGTCACGACGGCCACATGGCCATGCTGCTGGAGCTGGCGCGGCGCATGCAGGACGCGCGCATCGGGCGCAACGTGCTGCTGATCTTCCAGCCCGCCGAGGAGACCACCGGCGGCGCGCGGGACATCTGCAAGAGCGGCGTGTTTGAAAAGTACAATGTGGAGGCGGTGTTCGGCATGCACCTGTGGCCCGACCTGCCGCTGGGAACCATCGCCAGCCGCGCAGGCGCGATGATGAGCCGCTCCTGCGAGGTCACCCTGCGCTTCACGGGCCGCTCGTGCAGCGCCGCACGCAGCGACGAGGGCGTGGATGCGCTGCGCGCCGCCGTGGAGTTCTATCGCCGCGCGGCGGAAGCTGCCGCCGCAGGGCCGTCGGAGCCGCCGAGGCTCTTGCACTTCGGGCACATGGAGAGTCTCGGCCCGTGCAACGCGGTCAGCGACGCCGCCCGCCTGGAGGGCACGCTGCGCGCCTTTGACGACGAGAGCTTCCTCGGCATCCTGCATGGACTGGAGCAGCTCGCCGGTGAAATCCATGCAGAAACCGGCTGCAAAATCGAGCTGGAGACCAGCATGGGCTATCCCGCGCTGGTCAATCCGCCGGAGCTCTGCGCGCGCGTGCGGGAGGCGGGCGTGCAGTTTGTTGATCTGGAACAGCCGGTGATGGTCACGGAGGACTTCTCCTGGTACCAGCGCCACCTGCCCGGACTGTTCTTCCTGCTGGGGATCGGCCCCTGCCCTGCGCTCCAGGCCGAGGACTTCAACTTCGACGAGACTGCGCTGGAGACCGGCGCAGACTTCCTGGAATCCATCGCCCTGAGTTACAGGGCATGAAAAAAGACGGACGCACATCCGTCTTTTTTATATCCAGTCACAGTCGGATTCCGATCAGCCCCAGAGCCCAGCAGATCAGAATCGGCAGGAACAGTGCGGGCAGGTAGTCCGCCGTCTTGGTCTTGCGCACGCCCAGCAGGTTCATGGCGATGGCCAGCAGGATCAGCGAGCCCACGCAGTTCACCATCGGCAGGGCGTTGATCTGCTCCAGAAAGGGCTGAATGAAGCTGGCCAGCAGCGTGAGTCCGCCCTGAAACAGCACCACGAACGCCGCAGAGGCCAGCACTGACGCGCCGTAGGTCACCGCCAGGCAGGTGGAGGACACGAAGTCCAGCAGCGACTTGATCAGCAGCGTGGTGTGGCAGTTCAGATCCAGCGCCCCCGCCGGATTGCGCGCGCCCTCGAACGCGCCCAGGATCGTCATCGAGCCGATGCAGAACAGCAGGCAGGCCGTCACGAAACCCGCGGCGGGGTTCGCCTGATTCGCGTCGCCGCCCACCTTCGACACCAGATGATCGCCCAGCGCGCTGATGCGGTCGTCCAGCCGCAGCGCGTAGCCGATCAGCAGGCCTAGCACCATCGAGGCCACCACCACGATCGCCTGCTTGCCGGACTCCGGGCTTAACAGCCCCGACGCGGCGGCGAAGATCGTGCAAAGGCCCAGGCAGGCCATCATCGTGTCCGGCAGGGGATCCCGCTTCGAGGCGGAGCCTGCCCGCTTGCCGCGCCTGCGCAGCGCCAGGCCGATGCTGCCGCCGCAGACCACCGCCAGCGCATTTACGAACGTTCCAAAGTATTTCCACATAATGCCTTCACCCTTATCTTCCGTTGCGCGGCGTCGCATATTCGGCCGCGCTGTTGCACATCATACCATGTACATGTTAATTCATGATGCGCATTGCACCAAATTCTGTACCTTTTTGTCGCAATGCACCAAAGAAATCGGGCTGTTTTTCCACTTCCGCACAGCCGTATTCAACGAACGATTACCTCAGTTCCCTTGAATGTACTTCGTTTTTTTGTTATGATATAAGTGTTGACCCCATGCGAATGTTCGGATTTTTTGGAAGCAGGAGGTTCGATCCATGAAGAAAGTTGCCGTCATCATGGGCAGCGACAGCGACCTGAAGGTGATGCAGGGCGCCATCGACATGCTCAGGCAGTTCGAGGTACCCTTTTCCGTGCGCGTGATCTCCGCGCACCGCACGCCGGAAGCCGCCCGGGATTTCGCCGCATCGGCCATCGAAAACGGCTTCGGCGCGATCATCTGCGGCGCGGGCAAGGCCGCCCACCTGGCGGGTGCGTTCGCCGCCAACACCACGCTGCCGGTCATCGGCATTCCGATCAAGTCCTCCACGCTGGACGGACTGGACGCGCTGCTCTCCACCGTGCAGATGCCCTCGGGCATGCCGGTGGCCACCGTCGCCATCGACGGCGCTGCCAACGCGGCCCTGCTGGCGGTGCAGATGCTGGCCCTGAGCGACGAGGCGCTTGCCGCAAAGCTGGTTTCCTACCGCCGCGGCCTGACCGAGAAGGTCGAGAAGAAGGACGCGGAAATTCAGGCCCAGTTCGCCTGAGCCAAGCCAACGCACATCCCTGATAATAAAGAAAGAAGGTTTCATTCTCATGCAGAAGACGGAAATGCTCTACGAGGGCAAGGCCAAGAAGGTTTACGCCACCGAGAACCCCGAGCTGTACATCGTGTCCTACAAGGACGACGCCACCGCGTTCAACGGCCTGAAGAAGGGCACCATCGCCGGCAAGGGCGTGATCAACAACCGCGTGACCAACTACATGATGCAGATGCTGGAAAAGAACGGCGTGCCTACCCACTTCGTAGAGGAAATCTCCGACAGCGAGACCGTGGTCAAGAAGGTGCAGATCGTGCCGCTGGAGGTCATCATCCGCAACATTTCCGCCGGTTCCTTCTCCAAGCGCTACGGCGTGGAGGAGGGCATCGTGTTCGAGCAGCCCACCATCGAGTTCTCCTACAAGAACGACGACCTGGGCGATCCGCTGATCAACGAGTACCACGCCCTGGCCCTGAAGCTGGCCACCCGCGAGGAGATCGACACCATCAAAACTTTGGCCTTCAGGACCAACGCGCTGATGAAGGACTTCTTCAAGAAGATCAACGTGGATCTGGTGGACTTCAAGCTGGAGTTCGGCCGTCTGAGCGACGGCACCATCGTGCTGGCCGACGAAATCTCCCCCGACACCTGCCGCTTCTGGGATTCCCGCACCCACGAGAAGCTGGACAAGGATCGCTTCCGCCGCGATCTGGGCAACGTGGAGGGCGCATATCAGGAGATGATGCGCCGCATCCTGGGCGAATAAGCGCACCGGGGAGAGCTTTCCAACTCTCCCCCGTTTTCATTTCTCCCGTTTTCATTTCTGAAAACCATATATTGGGGGTTCATATGGAGAACTATGATCTAGAAAAGCTCCACGAGGAGTGCGGCATCTTCGGAATCTACGCGAAGGATGGCATGAACGTCGCCTCCGCCTGCTACTACGGCCTGTACGCGCTGCAGCACCGGGGCCAGGAGAGCTGCGGCATTGCGGTCAACGACGACGGGGTGATCGCCTGTCACAAGGACGTGGGTCTGATCAACGACGTGTTCACCGCCGAGGAGATCGCGCGCCTGTCCGCCGGACAGATGGCCATCGGTCACACCCGCTACGGCACCATGGGCGGCTCCGGCCGCACCAACGCCCAGCCGCTGGTGGTCAACCACGTCAAGGGCTGCATGGCGCTGGCGCACAACGGCGCGCTGACCAACGCCGCCGAGCTGCGCGAGGAGCTGGAGCTGCAGGGCTCCATCTTCCACATGACCAGCGACACCGAGGTCATCTCCTACATCATCACCAAGGAGCGCCTCAGCAGCGGCTCCATCGAGGAGGCCGTTTCCCGTGCGATGGATCGCCTGAAGGGCGCGTACTCGCTGGTGATCATGTCCCCCACCAAGCTGATCGCCGTGCGCGATCCCCACGGCTTCCGCCCGCTGTGCATCGGCACGCTGGGCGAAAACACCGTCTTCGCCTCGGAGACCTGCGCGCTGGACAGCGTGGGCGCGCACTTCGTGCGGGACGTGGAGCCGGGTGAGATCGTGATCGTGGACAAAAACGGCATGCGCTCCGACCGCAGCCACGTGGGCGTCGCCCCCAAGACCACCTGCATCTTCGAGTACCTCTACTTCGCCCGCCCGGACTCCGTGATCGACGGCTCCAGCGTGCACAACGCACGCCTGCGGGCAGGCGCGCTGCTGGCCCTGGAGCACCCGGTGCAGGCGGACGTGGTGATCGGCGTGCCGGACAGCGGCATCGACGCGGCCATCGGCTACGCCCGGCAGAGCGGCATTCCCTACGGCATCGGCCTCATCAAGAACAAGTACATCGGCCGCACCTTCATCCAGCCCACCCAGTCCGACCGCGAGAACAAGGTGCGCATCAAGCTGAACCCCGTGGCCGAGGTGGTGCGGGGCAAGCGCGTGGTGATGGTGGACGATTCCATCGTTCGCGGCACCACCAGCGCCCGCATCGTGCGCCTGCTGCGGGAGGCCGGGGCCAAGGAGGTGCACCTGCGCTCCTCTGCGCCGGAGTTTTTGAACCCCTGCTACTTCGGCACCGACATCGACAGCCGGGAGAACCTGATCGCCTGCAACCACACGGTGGAGGAGATCGCGCAGATCATCGGCGTGGACTCCCTGGGCTTTCTGAGCCGGGAGGGCGTGACCAAGATTCCCGAGAATACCAGCGGCTTCTGCGCCGCGTGCTTCACCGGCGACTACCCCTGCGAGCCGCCGAAGAACCCCGGAAAATCCAAATTTGAACGAAAGATTTCGGAGGGAAAAGAATCATGAAGAGCTTCAGCGAAAGCTACCGCAGCGCCGGCGTGGACATCACCGCAGGCTACAAGTCCGTCGAGCTGATGAAGTCCCACATCGCCCGCACCAACGTGCCCGGCGTGGTCTCCGGCATCGGCGGCTTCGGCGGCCTCTTTGCGCCCGACCTGACGGGCATGAAGGAGCCCGTGCTGGTCTCCGGCACCGACGGCTGCGGCACCAAGGTGAAGATGGCCATCCTGATGGACAAGCACGACACCATCGGCATCGACGCGGTGGCCATGTGCGTCAACGACATCATCTGCTGCGGCGCAAAGCCCCTGTTCTTCCTGGATTACATCGCCTGCGGCAAAAACGTGCCCGAGAAGATCGCGTCCATCGTGGCCGGTGTGGCCGAGGGCTGCGTGCAGTCCGGCTGCGCGCTGATCGGCGGTGAGACCGCCGAGCATCCCGGCATGATGCCCGTGGAGGAGTACGATCTGGCCGGCTTCGCCGTCGGCGTGGTGGACAAGGAGAAGATCATCGACAACGGCCGCATGCAGGCCGGCGACGCGGTCATCGCCCTCGCATCCTCCGGCATCCACTCCAACGGCTTCTCCCTCTGCCGCAAGGTGTTCGACATTGACAACAACAACCCCGCGCTCCACGAGCCCTGCGACGATCTGGGCGGCAGGACCATCGCCGAGACCCTGCTGACCCCCACGAGGATTTATGTGAAGAGCATCCTCGCGCTGATGGAGCAGGTGGACGTGAAGGGCGTAAGCCACATCACCGGCGGCGGCTTCTACGAGAACATTCCGCGCTCCATCCCCGACGCCCTGGGCGCAAGGATCGACAAGAGCGCCGTGCGCGTGCTGCCCATCTTCGACCTGATCGCAAAGACCGGCAGCATCCCCGAGCGCGACATGTTCAACACCTTCAACATGGGCGTGGGCATGAGCGTGGTCGTGCCCGCCGGACAGGCGGACTGGGCGCTGGAAGTCCTGAGAGCAAACGGCGAGGACGCCTACGTCATCGGCGAGATCGTCGAATCGGAAGACAAGGTGATCCTGTGAGCAAGGCAAGAATCGCAGTATTCGTCTCCGGCGGCGGCACGAACCTGCAGGCGCTGATCGACGCGCAGGCTACGGGCAGGCTGCCTTCCGGCGAGATCGCGCTGGTGGTCTCCGACCACGAGGGCGTCTACGCGCTGGAGCGCGCCGCAAAGGCCAACATCCCCTCCGCCGTGATCGGAAAGAAGAATTATCCCGACCTGCACGCGCGCACCGAAGCCCTGCACGCAGCGCTTCGTGCGCATCAGATCGACATGATCGTGCTGGCGGGCTACCTGGGCATCGTGCAGCGTGAGACCGTGGAGCTGTACGAAAACCGCATCCTCAACATCCATCCCTCGCTGATCCCCTCCTTCTGCGGCAAGGGCTACTACGGCCTGCGCGTGCACGAGGCGGCGCTTGCGCGGGGCATAAAGGTGACGGGTGCAACGGTGCACCTGGTGAACGCCGGCGTGGACGAGGGCCCGATCCTGCTTCAGAAGGCCGTGGAGGTGCTCCCGGGCGACACGCCGGAGGTACTCCAGAGGCGCGTGATGGAGCAGGCCGAGTGGGTGCTTCTCCCCCAGGCCGCAGAAATGATCGCAAAGCAGATTGCAGACACAAAGGAGTGTTAACATGAAGAATCTCAGCAGCGCCGTGGGCGCGACCAACTATCCGGGACGCGGCATTCTGATCGGCAAGAGCGCCGACGCGACCCGCGCCTTCCTCGCCTACTTCATCATGGGGCGCAGCGTCAATTCCCGCAACCGCGTGTTCGTGGAGGAAAGCGATGGCATCCGCACCGAGGCCTTCGATCCCTCCAAGATGGAGGATCCCAGCCTCATCATCTATCATCCCGTGCGCGTGATTGATGATAAGACCATCGTCACCAACGGCGACCAGACCGACACCATCCGCGACCACATCCGCGCCGGCGGCGACTTCCACCGCGCCTGCACCACCCGCACCTTCGAGCCCGACGCGCCCAACTTCACCCCCCGCATCAGCGCCATGGTGGAGCGCGTGGACGGCGACTTCCGCCTGGAGATGAGCGTGCTGCGCTGCTGCGACCCCGAGACCGGCGCCGCGCTGCGCTCCTTCTTCGAGTACGACCGCGTGAAGCCCGGCTGCGGATACTTCATCCACACCTATGCCCAGGATGG
>CAMBWJ010000086.1 GCA_945871545.1 uncultured Clostridia bacterium
GTACAGCAATACCGACGAGGTCGCCCTCTACCTCCACGCCTTCGAGGAGCTGCCCGAGAACTACCTCACCAAGTCCGAGGCCCGATCCCTGGGCTGGGACAGCGCCGCCGGGAACCTGTGGGCGGTTGCACCGTGCATGAGCATCGGCGGCGACCGCTTTGGCAACCGCGAGGGCCTGCTGCCCGACGCGCGCGACCGCCAGTGGTACGAGTGCGACGTAAACTACGCGGGCGGCTACCGGGGCGCGGAGCGCCTGCTGTTCTCCAACGACGGCCTGATCTACTACTCCGGCGACCACTACGGAAGCTGCGAGCTGCTTTACGACGGTTGGTACTGGTCGGACGGCTGGTACCTCTGGGATTGAGGAGGCAAGCATGAACGCATACCTCATTGATGGCGCGAACATGCGCGATCGCGCCGCCGCCCACGCGGAGCTGGCCCGCGCAATGAAGCTTCCACCCCACTACGGTGCGAACCTGGATGCACTCTGGGACGAAATTAGCTGCATGCGCGCGGATGTGACCCTCGTCCACCCCGCCGTCCTGCTGAACAGCCTCGGGATCTACGGCTGCAAACTGCTTCAGACCCTCTACGAGGCCGCTGAAGAGAACTCCGATTTCCACTTCCATACGCAGGATTGAACCAAGATATGCACAGACCGTAGTCTGCAATTGCAGACTACGGTCTGTTTTTTGTCATAATTCAGTCGGTTTTTCTTCAAACTTCGGTCGGTTTTATAGAATCGCCGCCATCACTGCGAACAGAATGATGCTCAGCAGCGTCAGCACGGACAGCGCCGAGGAGATGTTCGCGCGCTCATCGCCCGCGTCGGCGAACACCGGCAGCACGTAGGGCGGCGGCAGGATGAACATCAACACCAGCGCGCCGGTGTGCATCGCTCCGCCCAGCAACAGGCGGTTCACCAGCAGCGCCGCGCCCAGCATCAGCGCCATGATGACCACGCGCAGACCTACGATGGCCGCGGTGCTGCGCCAGCGGATCTTGCCGGGAACCAGATCGTAGCCGATGGAGAGCAGGATCAGTGCGCTGGTGGGCGCGGCGATGAAGCCCGCGATGGAATCCAGAATTCCGCTGACGCCCGAGGGCTTCAGCGCATCGTACAGCCCGGATGCGCCGAAGATCAGGCCGATGATGATCGCCCACAGCACCGGGGAAACCAGCGCGTCCCGAAGTGCGCTCTTCAGGCCACCCCTGCCGCACAGCAGAATTTTGTACAGCGTGAACACGAACAGCACCTGACCCAGATCGATGATGGCGAAGCTGGAGTTGGACTCGCCCTTGAACAACAGCGCGAACAGGCCGTAGCCCAGCATGCCCGCCTCGAAGCCGGTCATCAAAAAGGGCGTGCGCTCGCCCTGCACCTTCAGCAACTTCGATGCGACGAAGCCCAGCACCAGCGCCAGGCAGCACAGCAGGAAGATCGTCACCGGGATGGCGACGCTGTCCTTGGAATACTCCGCCGTGGCGAAGGCGGAGAAGAGCACCGCAGGCAGGGCGATGTTCACCGCGACGGACTTCATCTGCGCCACGCCCTCGCGGGTCAGGATGCGTTTCGTGCGGCAGAGCATGCCGATGCCCAGGGTGATGAACACCGGCAGAGCGGTTTCCAGCACGCGAATGAGTGTCTCCATGAATAAACCTCCAATTCAGGTCTTCGTCCGTCGCCGCCGGAGCAGCGCCGGAACGGGCTTGTTTCTTTCGCACAGAAATCCAGTGCGAGAAGGGGCGCAGCACAGCTGCTATCTCATAAAAAAGGCGTCGCAAAGCTGCGACGCCTCGGTTTTGAGAATCAATCCTCGTCTTCCTCTTCCTGCTTGCAGGTCTCGATGATCTTCTTCGCATCCGTTGCGGGGACTTCCTCGTAACGTTCGAACTGCATGGTGAAGGAGCCGCGCGCCTGGGTCATGGAGCGCAGGTCGGTGGCGTACTTGAACATCTCGGACAGCGGGGCCTCGGCGGTGACGCGCTGGAGCTCGCCCACCTTGTCCATGCCCATGATGCGGCCGCGACGCTTGTTCATGTCGCCGATGACGTCGCCCATGTACTGATCCGGCACGTCCACTTCCACGTGATAGATGGGCTCGAGCAGGATCGGATTCGCGCCGGTCAGCTGCTTGAAGGCCAGACGGGCAGCAGTCTTGAACGCCATTTCGGAGGAGTCGACCGGATGGTAGGAACCATCGTACAGCTCTGCGGTCAGGCCAACCACCGGGAAGCCCGCCAGCACGCCGTGCTTGATGTTGTCGCGGAGGCCCTTCTCAACCGCGGGGATGAAGTTGCGCGGTACGGTGCCGCCGACGACGGAATCAACAAAGTGGAATTCGGTATCGTTCGGGTCGTCGTTGGGACGGAACTTGATCTTGACGTCGCCGAACTGGCCGTGGCCGCCGGACTGCTTCTTGTGGCGTCCCTGAACGTCGATGGGCTTGCGGATGGACTCGCGGTACGGGATCTTGGGATCCTGCAGCACGCACTCCGCGCCGAACTTGCTGGCCAGCTTCTTGGCCACGACCTCGATGTGCATCTCGCCCAGACCGGACAGCACGGATTCGGTGGTTTCCACGTTCTTGGTCACGGTGATGGTGGGATCCTCCTCCATCAGGCGGGCCAGACCGGAGAAGATCTTGTCTTCCTCGCCGGCCTTCTTGGCGTAGACGGCCTTGGAGATGCAGGGAGCCGGGAACTCGATCTCGGGATACTTCACGGGGTTGTTGCCGTCGCAGAGGGTGTTGCCGGTGGCGACGGACTGGAGCTTCGCCAGTGCGCAGATATCGCCGGCGCAGACCTTCTGGGTGGCATTCTGCTTCTTGCCCTTCAGGGTGTAGATGGTGCCGGGCTTCTCGGACTTCTCGGCGTTGACGTTGTAGAGCATCATGTCGCCGGTCAGGCTGCCGGAGACAACCTTCATCAGGCTCAGCTTGCCCACGAAGGGGTCGGCCATGGTCTTGAAGACCTGGGCGGAGAAGGGCGCGCTGTCCTCGCAGACGCGCTCGACCTCATCGCCGGTCTTGGGGTTGACGCCCACGGTGACCGCGCCTGCCGGGGAGGGCATCAGGTCGATGATGTTGTCCAGAACCTTGCTCAGGCCGACGCGGGTAATGCCGGAGCAGCACACGACCGGAACGACGGTGCCGTCCTTGATGCCCTGGCGCAGGCCGTGCATCATATCTTCAAAGGAGAGTTCGCCGTCCTCGAAGAACTTCTCCATCAGCTCATCCTCAGCGCCTGCAGCGGCCTCCATGATGGCCTCGCGGGCGGACTCGACCTCGTCGGCGACGGAGGCGGGGATGTCGATCTCCTTCAGGGTCTTGCCCTCGCCGATGAAGGCCTTGTTTTCCAGCACGCACACCACGCCGGTGAACTTGCCGTTCTCAACGATCGGCACCTCGATGGGCGCGATGTGGCTGCCGTACTTCTCGGTGATGGTGGCGAGCGCCTTCTCGAAGTTGGCGTTCTCGCGGTCCATCTGGTTGACGACGATCATGCGGGAGGTGTGGGTCTTGTCGCACATGGCCCATGCCTTCTCCGCACCGACGCTCAGACCGGAGACGGCGCCCACGGTGATGATGGCGCCCTCGCACACGGTCAGCGGGCCGGACTGCTCACCGGCGAAATCGAAGTAGCCGGGGATATCGATCAGATTGATCTTGGTGTTCTTCCACTCCAGCGGAGCCATGGCTGCGCTGATGGAAATGCCGCGCTTGGTCTCTTCGGGCTCGAAGTCAGTGGTGGTGGAGCCGTCCTCAACGCGGCCCTGGCGATCGATCGCGCCCGCCGTGAACAGAAGCGCCTCGACCAGCGTGGTCTTGCCTTCGCTGCCATGTCCAACAACGGAAAGGTTGCGGATGTTCTTGGCCTGATAGTCTTTCATAAGAAATTCCCCCTGTTTGCTATATTCTCCTGCAATGAAATCAGAACAGGTCTGGCTGTACGCAAAAGAGCGCCGTATACGCCACAGTATTTATATTTTAACAGAAAACCACGAGTTTGAAAAGCCCCTTTTCAAAGGAAATTGTCCTTTTTCTGGCGAAAATAATGTATAATTTCCTGTTTTATTCTTGATTCGATGAAAAAATGACCTGCAAGCCGGCTGCATCTGTAAATTTGCCGCGCACCTTCACGATGCTCAAACGCCTGACCTGCCTGCTGCTGGCGACGTTGCTGTGCCTCTCCGGCGCCTGCGCCGTCTCCCGCGACGAGCTGCGCGCCGCCTGCCGGGAGCTTGCAAGCCGCCGCAGCGGGGAGTCCCCCTACGCGCTGCAGCCCGATCCCAACCAATGTACGACCCCGGGCTGTCTCACCGACGCCGCCCTGCAGGAGGCGCTGGACTACCTGAACTTCCTGCGCTGGATCGCCGGGCTCGATCTGGTGGCCCTCAGCCCCCTCTACAGCCTGCGTAGCCAGAACGGCGCGCTGCTGCTGGCCGCCAACGACGAAATCAGCCACACCCCCGACCAGCCGGATCAGATGGACGATGCGCTCTACGAGTCCGCGCTGCTGGGAACCAGCCAGGGCAACCTTGCGAAGTTCAACTGGATGCGCCCGGAGATTCTGCTGGACGGCGTGGAGTACTTCGCCCGGGACGACGGCTCGATGAACCTTTCCATGCTGGGCCACCGGCGCTGGCTGCTGAACCCCGCCATGGCGGAGACCGGCTTCGGCCTGGCCAACGCCGCAAGCGGCATGAGCTACGTGGTGATGTACGCCGTAGACGAGGGCAACGCTTCCGCCCAGTGGAATCGGGTGTGCTGGCCTGCGGAGGGCGCGTTCCCGGTGGAGCTGATGCGCAGCCAGATCGCCTGGTCGGTGTCGCTGAACGATGAAATCTACGATCTCTCCGCCTCCGCGCCGGTGATTGAGCTTGTTGAGGAGGTCAGCGGCGCGCGCTTTTCCTTCGACCTTGCCAGCGGGACGGGCGACGGCTTCTGCTACCTGAGCGCCGAGGCCTGCGGCTCGGGCAGCTGCCTGATCTTTCGGCCCGACCTCTCCGGCGCAGGCCTGAACGAGTACCTGCAGAACCAGGCCTGGGACGTGCGCATCGGCGGTCTGGTGGGCATGGATGGGAGCGAAAAGTCCATCGAATACCGGGTGGAGATGGTCTCGCTCTATCCCCAGGATCCGGTCAATGTAGAGCTGAGTCAATTGGAAGCGAATCTGCGCGTGGGCGAGATGCTTCAACTGAGCGCCGATGTAATTCCCTCCTACGCCGACGACCTGCGCGTGACCTGGACGAGCAGCGACCCCTCTGTGGCGGACGTGGACTGGACGGGCGTGGTCACGGCCCGTGCGCCCGGAAGCTGCGAGATCAGTGCAACCAGCGCCAATGGACGCAGCGACGTGTGCGCCGTCACCGTATGCGAATAATATAATATGTAAATTCCGGGAGAACCGCAGTCCGGTTCTCCCGCATTTTATGCACGGTACAGCTCCTCCTCGATGGCCAGCAGGCGGTTGTACTTCGCCAGGCGCTCACTGCGGGCGGGCGCACCTGCCTTGATGAACTCCGCGTTCACGCCCACCGCCAGGTCCGCGATGGCGCTGGACTCCGTTTCGCCGCTGCGGTGGGAGATGATCACGCTGTAGGCGTTCTTCCGGGCGATCTGGATGGCGTCCAGCGTCTCCGTCAGGGTTCCGATCTGATTGGGCTTGATGAGGATGGCGTTGGCCGCGCCCAGCGCCACGCCGTGGTACAGGCGCTTGGCGTTGGTGGTGAACAGGTCGTCGCCCACAATCATCACCTCGTCGCCCAGCGCATTCGTGATCTCCCGGAAGCCCTCGAAGTCCTCCTCGCCCAGGGGATCCTCGATGGACACCAGCGGGAAGCGTTCGCACAGCGCGCTGAAGTACTCGATCAGCTCGCCCCGCTGGAAGCGCCGCCCGGACTTGGGCTGGAGATACCCATCCCCGTCGATCCACTCCGAGGCCGCCGCGTCCATGGCCAGGCACACGTCCTCCCCGACCTTCCAGCCCGCCTTCTCGATGGCGCGCAGCATCCACTCCAGCGCCTCTTCGTCCCGGCCCAGGTTCGGTGCGAAGCCGCCCTCGTCGCCCACGGTGGTGGACAGCCCCGCCTCGCTCAGCAGTGCTTTTAGCGACTGGTAGCACTCCGCGCCCATGCGCATGGCCTCGCGGAAACTGTCCGCGCCCACCGGCACGAACATGAACTCCTGAATCTCCAGGTTGTTGTCCGCATGCCGCCCGCCGTTGATGACGTTCATCATCGGGCAGGGCATCTCCATGGCCTGCACGCCGCCGATCCAGCGGTACAGCGGCAGCTCCGCCGACCTCGCCGCCGCGTCCGCCACCGCCCAGGAGGTGGCGATCAGCGCGTTGCCGCCCAGCTTTTCCTTGTTCTCGCTGCCGTCCAGCTCCGCAAGCCGCGCGTCCACCTGCATCTGACAGTCCGCGTCCATGCCCACAAGGCCGTCCCGCAGCGTTCCGTTCACGCCCTCGATGGCCTTGCGCACGTCCCTGCCCTGATACGCATCGCCCCCGTCGCGCAGCTCGTGCGCCTCGTGGCTGCCGGTGGACGCGCCCGAGGGTGCGCTGCCCACGCCGATGCTGCCGTCCTCCAGCAGCGCGCGCACCTCCACGGTGGGAATTCCCCGGGACTCCAGGATGCGGCGCGCCCGCAGATCCCTGATCTTCATTTTTCAACACCTCCGGAGCTATTCTTTTCCGTTTCCGGCGTTTTATCCGTTTCTTTCCGGAGGAAGTTGTGCTATACTGGTAGCATTCAAGTGCAAATCTGACCGAGCGGATGGTGAACGATGTACTACGACACTTACAGGGGAAAGCGCGGCGGCAAAAAGCGCCGGGAGCGCGGCGGAGGCTGCTCCGGCTGGCTGCTGGGCATGCTGCTGAAGCTGATTGCGCTCGTGCTGGTGGCCGTCGTGCTGGCAGCGGGCGTGCTCTTTGCGCTTCCGCCGTCCTTCATGAATATCGAGCCGAAGAACACCGAGCTCTCCCTCACCGACGGCCTGCCAAGCGACCGAGTGAACATCCTGCTGCTGGGCATCGACTTTCTGGAGGACGGCCAGCAGCGCAGCGACGCCATGATGATCGCCTCCGTGGGCTACAATTCGGTGCGCCTGGTGTCCGTCCTGCGCGACACGCTGGTGGACATCCCCGGCTACGGTGAGCACAAGCTGAACTCCGCCTACTCCTACGGCGGCGCGGAGATGGCCATGCGCGTGGTCA
>CAMBWJ010000087.1 GCA_945871545.1 uncultured Clostridia bacterium
TCCTCCATAGCGACACGCTTGTGGACGGGGGACACGTCCCCCGCCACTGCCACCCCCTCAGAAATCCACCGCGCCCGATGGGCACAATGGATTTCTGCAAGGAAGCGATTTTGCAACCGCTGTCGAGCGATTGCATAATCAGCTGCGAACCCGCCGTTCACGCCGCCGGGTTCGATTTTACAGGCTGTTCTGCGTGTGGTTTTTCGATAATCAAAGGTGCAAAAGGGGGAATTGCTCCGCCACAAGTCTTATCGAATAATCAGCGCCTCGCGCTCCGGGCCGACGGACACGTACTTGATCGGGCAGCCGACCTTCTCCTCGAGGAACAGCACGTAGTCCTGCGCGGCCTTGGGCAGCTCCTCCCAGGTGCGGCACTTGGAGATGTCGCAGCCCCAGCCGGGCAGCGTCTCGTACACGGCCTCGCAGCCGTAGAGGTCGGCGGTGTAGGGGAAGCGGGTGGTCTGCTCGCCGTCCTTGCGGTAGGCGACGCACACCGGGATCTCCTTCAGGTAGGACAGCACGTCGATCTTGGTCAGCGCCAGCGCGGTGGTCGCCTGGAGCTTGGTGCCGTACTTGGTGGCGGGCACGTCGAACCACGCCACGCGGCGGGGACGTCCGGTGGCCGCGCCGTACTCCGCACCGGCCTCGCGCAGGTCATGGGCCGCGTCGCCGTCCAGCTCGCCCACGAACGGGCCCTCGCCCACGCAGGTGGAGTAGGCCTTGGTCACGCCAACGACCTCGTTCACCTTCAGGAAGGGGCAGCCGCTGCCCACCGGCGCATAGGCCGAGATGGGGTTGGAGGACGAGGTGAAGGGATAGATGCCGTAGTCGATGTCGCGCAGCGCGCCCAGCTGGGCCTCGAACATGATGCTCTTGCCCGCGGCCTGTGCGCTCTCCAGCAGCTCGAATGCGTCGCAGATGTGGGGCTTGAGAATCTCGCCGTACTGCTCGATCCAGGCAAGCACCTCGTCGTAGGACACCGGCTGCTGGCCGTAGCCCGCGACGAACACGGTGTTCTTCCAGTCGATCAGGCGGCGCAGGTGCTCGCGCAGGGATTCCGGATGGAGCAGGTCGCCCATCTGAATGGCCTTCTTCATGTACTTGTCGCCGTAGATGGGGCTGATGCCGCGGCGGGTGGAGCCGTAGGCGTTCTTGCCCAGGCGCTCCTCCTCCCACTGGTCCTGTGCGGGATGGATCGGCAGCACCATCATGGCGCGGTCGGAAATCTTCAGGTTGTCGGGGGTGATCTTCACGCCGGCCGCGCGCAGGCGGTCGATCTCGCCGCACAGGTGCTTCAGGTCAACCACAGCGCCCGCACCCAGCAGGTTGATGGTCTCCGGATGGAAGATGCCGGAGGGCAGCAGGTTCAGCGCGAATTTGCCGTACTCGTTGATGACCGTGTGGCCGGCGTTGTTGCCGCCCTGATAGCGCACAACCACCTGGAACTGATCCGCGAAGTAGTCCACCATGCGGCCCTTGCCCTCGTCGCCCCAGTTGATGCCCACGATTGCACAATTGCTCATTGAAACATTCCTCCGTTGTTCGATCAATAAAGCCTGTCTTGGAACGGGCACGCCCGTCCGCGCGGCCGCTCTGCCGCGCACACCTTCTATAACATTCGATATTCTCCCGTGAATTCCTGCGATCTTGTGCAGAATTAACATAAATCCGCGATTTATTCATCAAAATAACGAACAATATGCATGATAAAAATTTTATTGTTCAGGTTAACGGGATCGCAATGACAAAGCATCCGCGCGCGGTTATAATAATTGCAAATCTGAATCAACAGGAGGCGGTTGCTGCGTGTACAGCGAGAAGATCATCATTCTCGATTTCGGCGGCCAATACAACCAACTGATTGCCAGGCGTGTGCGCGAGATGGGCGTGTACTGTGAAATCCTGCCCTACGCCACGGACGCTTCCACATGGAAGGACGATGCGCTGCGGGGCGTGATCCTGACCGGCGGCCCGGCCAGCGTCTACGAGGACGGCGCACCGCGGATCGACCGGACGCTGATCGATTCCCTGAAGGTTCCGGTGTTGGGCATCTGCTACGGCATGCAGCTGCTGAACTACCTCTACGGCGGCGAGGTGGAGAGCGCGAACGTCAGTGAGTACGGCGACACGCTGCTCTACACCGAGGATTCCGCCCTGTTCCACAATGTGCAGCGCGCGACCCACGTGTTCATGAATCACAACGACCGGGTCTCCCGCCTGCCGGAGGGCTTTTCCTCCCGCGCCCACACCGACAACTGCCCCTACGCGGAGTTTGCCGACGAGGCGCGCGGCCTGTACGGCGTGCAGTTCCACCCCGAGGTGAAGCACTCCGTCGAGGGCACGACGATGCTGGAAAACTTCGTGCGCGGCGTGTGCGGCTGCAAGGAGACCTACAAGGCGGAGGATCAGATCGAGACCATGCTGCGCGGCATCCGCGATCAGGTGGGCGAGGGCAGGGTCGTCGGCGGCATCTCCGGCGGCGTGGATTCCTCCGTGGCCTGCGTGCTGGCGAACCGCGCGCTCAAGCCCGGCCAGCTGACCTGCGTGTTCGTGGATCATGGCTTGCTGCGCAAGGACGAGGCCAGGCAGGTGATCGAGACCTACAAGCACAACCTGGGCCTGGACATCATCCATGTGGACGCATCCGAGCGCTTCCTGGAGGCGCTGAAGGGCGTGACCGATCCCGAGCGCAAGCGCAAGATCATCGGTGAACTGTTCGTGCGCGTGTTCGAGGAGGAGGCCCGCAAGACTGGCGCGGACTTTCTGCTCCAGGGAACCATCTACCCCGACCGCATCGAGAGCGGCATGGGCGGCAGCGCCACCATCAAGAGCCACCACAACGTGGGCGGTCTGCCCAAGGACAGCCTGTTTAAAAAGGATCACATCGTGGAGCCGCTGGCGAACCTGTTCAAGGACGAGGTGCGCGCGGTGGGCGAGGCGCTGGGCATTCCGCATAAGATGGTCTGGCGGCAGCCCTTCCCGGGCCCGGGCCTGGCGGTGCGCTGCATCGGCGAGCTGACCCGCGAGAAGCTGGATTCCCTGCGGGAGTGCGACGCGATCTTCCTGGACGAGCTGGAAAAGGCCGGCCTGAGCGAGCAGATCTGGCAGTCCTTCGCGGTGTGGACCGGCGTGCGCACGGTGGGCTGCATGGGCGACGGCCGCAGCTACACCGGCTGCGTGGCCCTGCGCGCGGTGGTGTCCGACGACGCGATGACCGTCGAGGCCGCCGAGATCCCCTACGCCGTGCTGAAAAAGACCACCAGCCGCATCATCAACGAGGTGCGCGGGGTCAACCGCGTCGTGTACGACATCACCGGAAAACCCCCGGGAACCATCGAGTGGGAATGATGGGGAAGCTCTGAAAACCCCGCAAGTGCAGGGGCTTTCTGGCGCTGAACCGCCTTCGCGGCGAAGTGCTTCAAAACCAAAAATGACGGGCGAACGGATCGATGTGATCTCCGTTCGCCCGTCTTGTCTGTGCGCATGCCGCTGCGGAAATCCCGGCGGGGTTGCCCGGCGGGCGTGCGGCAGCATGCCGCCGCACGCCCATTTCCAACAAAAAAACTGCGCCCCGTGCGGAGCGCAGCATATGAATACATTTGTCAGTTGCCCACCATGATGTTCAGGATCTCCACGTCGGTGGACTTCATGCCGTCGCGGCCCATGCGGCCGATGTTCCGGATGGTCTCCTCGATGTCGCCACCGGCCAGACCCTCGCCGTCCTGGAAGCACTTGTCCTCCTTGGCCATGCGGTAGGAGAGCAGGCCCGCGCTGACGGCGGAGGCGATCTTCGCCGCGCAGGAGCTCTTCGCGCCGTCGCAGACGATGCCGCCCACGTTGCACAGCGTGTTGGTGATGGTCATGCAGATCTGGTCGTAGGTGCAGCCGTCCATGTAGGCGATGCCGCAGGCGGTGCCGCAGCCCGCGCTGACCGCGCCGCAGAAGGCGGAGAGGTTGCCGATGTGGCGCTTGATATGTACGGAGATCAGGTTTGCCAGCGCCAGCGCGCGCAGCGTGGTCTCCTCATTCTTGTTCCAGGTCTTTGCGTACTCGCAGATGGGCAGGGTGATGGTCATGCCCTGGTTGCCGCTGCCGGAGTTGATGACCACCGGCATGCTGCATCCGTTCATGCGCGCGTCGGAGCCCGCGGCAGCGCGTGCGGCGGCGCGGCCCTCCACGTGGTCGCCGTTGATCTCCATCATGGTCTTGCCCACCGCAGCGCCGTACTTGCCGGTCAGGCCCTCCTGGGAGATGGCGGTGTTCATGGCGATCTGGCGCTCCAGCATGGGCTTCACGTCCTCCAGACGCACCTCGTTGGCGAACTCCACGATCTGGCGCACGTTCAGCAGGCTCTTGTCCACCACCACCTCGTCGGAGGCGGCGCGCTCCTCCTCTTTGGAGAGGAGCACCTGGCCGTTCCTTTCGATGTAGGTGATGTTCGTGTGCTCGTGCTCCACGGTGACCGCAGCGCTGTCCCCGCCCGCGGTGGCCACGATGCGGATGTAGAGGTTGTCCTTGCCCTCCACCAGCTGCGCGTCGCAGAAGCCCTCGTGCACCAGCTGGGTGGTGCGGTCGATCTGCTCCTGGGTGGCGTTCTTGATGACCTCCAGCTCCAGAGCTGCGTCGCCCGCCACGCAGCCCAGGGTGGCGGCCACGTCGATGCCGCGCTGTCCGCCGGAATTGGGCACGGTCACGCCCTTGACGTTCTTGATGATGTTGCCGCTGAGGTAGGCGGTGATGTGCTCCGGGAACCTGCCCAGGACATCCCGGGCCTTCGCCGCAGCAAACGCGACGGCGATCGGTTCGGTGCAGCCCATCGCCGGCACCAGCTCGTGTTTGAGAATTGCGATATAACCCTTGTAAACCTTGCTATCCATTGTTCTGGCTCCCCTTCATAATATCTTCCGGCGAAAAGAACGTGCAGATATCCCTGCGCAGCGTTGCCACCGCCTGTTCCTTGTCGCCCTTGCGTATACTGTCCACGATCTTCATGTGATTCAGCGGAAGCTCCGGCAGTTCGCTCTTCGCCTTGCTGAAGCACAGCTGCTGATAGGCGCGCATGCAGGTCTCCAGCGCCGTTTTCAGGCTGTTGAACAGATATTCGTTGCCCGAAAAGGAGATCAGCGTCAGGTGGAAATTTGCCGTGCGGTTCCAGAAATCCTTGGCGTCCCGCATGGAGTGGTAGAGGATCTCACTCTCCGAGGCGCTCTCCAGATGCCGCAGCTGCACCGGCGTGATCTGATCAAAGCAGCTCTCCAGCGCGCCGCATTCCAGCAGGATCCGGTACTGGAGGATCTCCTGCACCTCGCGCTCGGTGTAGCGCACGACCATGTAGCCCTGGCGGGGAATGCTGCGCAGCACGCCCTGCGCACACAGCTCCACCAGCGCCTCGCGCACCGGCGCCTTGGACACATTCAGCTGTTCGGAGAGCTTCTTCTCGCTGAGAACGCTCTCCACGTTGTAGGAACCGTCGATCAGGTTGTGCATCACCGTGGCGTAGACCTGCTCCTTCAACGTCGCTCCGTTCAAACTGGTCATATCAGTCTAGCCCCATTGCATCGTACTTGAATTCATCCGGCGAAATGGCCGGTATTCCGGCATTTTCCGGGAGAATTCTGCTCATGACTCCACTTAATATTATTCCATTTTGACGCTTTTGTCAATGCGTTGTGGGCCGTTCTTCGCAATTTAATATGACCAGGGCGGCGGTTTGGACGCAGCCTGTGTTAAATATCCGGGATACATTTTACTTTGCCGCTTTTATTTGCGCGCGCGGCCTTTTTTGCGTTGACAGCGGGTAAACTGCATGCTATAATATCTCATAAAGTTCACAATACATATTCAATCGAAGGATCGTCGTCGGAACTGCCGAAACCCTGGTCATACCACGAAGCACAAGCCCGGTTTTAAAGGCGCGCAGCACGCCGCCTTTGAAATAAATAGAAAAAAGGAGCGCAACAATAATGAAGAAGATTTTTGCAATCGTCCTGACTCTGGCTCTGATCCTGAGCTGCGGCGCCTTTGCCGAGGGCACCATCAAGATCGCGGTCGCCGGCCCCATGACCGGTGACAACGCGGAGTACGGCATCGGCTTTGCCAACGCTGCAAAGCTGATGGCCTCCGAGTGGAATGCCAACGGCGGCGTGACCGTCGGCGACGAGACCTATACCGTTGAGATCGTTGAGTACGACGACAAGTCCGACTCCGACGAGGCCGCCATCATCGCCGAGAACATCGTTTCCGACGAGGACATCTGGGGCGTCATCGGCCACTTCGCCTCCGGCATCTGCATGGTCGCTGCTCCGACCTATCAGGACGCCGAGTACGTCAACATCAGCCCCACCTCCTCCCATGCCGACTACTCCGGCATCGGCGATTACATCTTCCGCAACAACACCGTCATCACCGTTGAGACCCGCACGGGCGCGGAGATGGCCGTGAACGATCTGGGCGGCCAGGCCATCGGCGTGCTGTCCATCGACTCCGAGTGGGGCCAGTCCGCCGGCAACGCCATGGAAGCCAACATCCAGGACATCGGCGGCAACTTCGTGCTGCGCCAAGAAGTCTCCACCGACGCCGTGGACTTCGCCACTGAGATCGCCAACTTCAAGGCGGCCGGCTGCGACGTGATCATGGTCGCCGGCATGTACGGCACCCTGGCTCCCTTCGCCGTCGCCTGCAACAACAGCGACTACGACGTCAAGCTGGTCGGCTGCTCCAACGCCTACACCAACAACCTGATCGAGATCGCCGGCGAGGCCGCCGAGGGCATCTACGCTCCCGTCTCCTTCTTCGCGGGCAGCACCGACGAGCGCATCCAGGCCTACGTCGCCGCCTACACCGAGGCTTACGGCGCCGCGCCCTCCGCGCTGACCACCCAGGCCTACGACTCCACCGGCATCCTGCTGGAGGCCATTGTCCGCGCCGGCAAGCTGGATCGCGAAGCCATCAAGGACGCCATGTACGAGACCGAGTACGACGGCATGTCCGGCTACACCACCTTCGACGAGATCGGCGACGCCCAGAAGGTGTTCACCAAGATCATGGTCAAGGACGGCGCTTTCACGCTGGCTGAGTTCTAATTCAGAGCAACGGAGCTTTGGGTCGGGGAGGATGTCATCCTCCCCGACCAGCTTAAAGGCGCAAAATCCCGCATTGGAACGATTCGTCCACAACACAATCAGAAAGGG
>CAMBWJ010000088.1 GCA_945871545.1 uncultured Clostridia bacterium
ATTGCTACCACATCGTTTTTCAAGGTTCTGTCAAGGATGGCGTCTTTAGACACTCAACTTTCGTGTCCAATTCTTCGTGTCCGCGTGTCCAGTTTTTGTTGACTAGTGCACATGGATATAGAACTTTTGTGCGCCTGCCATGGTGACAGGCGCACAAAGCGAAATGAGGACAACATCCCGTTTCCTTATTGTATGTTTATTTATCTTCCTTCCTGACGCAAGCCGCTATCTTAGCAGCACACAAAACGACACTGAAAGAATCTCTCTCTTTCATATTCTATATATCATCCCTGACGCAAGCCGCCACCATGGCGGCGCAGCGTCCAAACGATAATCATTATTATTTATTTCCCCATATTGAAGAGTCCAGAGAAACTAAGTTTCTCTGGCAGGGTCCAGGGGCAGAGCCCCTGGTGGCGGGGTCCAGGGACAGAGCCCCCGGCGTAACCCCTGGAATCGGAGGGCATCATGGAATTTCATCACGTCTCGGTTCTGTTAAGCGAGTGCCTGGAGGGGCTGAACATCCGCCCGGACGGCACGTATCTGGACTGCACGCTGGGCGGCGCGGGCCACTCCAGTGAGATCTTCAAGCGGCTGGACGGCGGCAGGCTGATCGGCATCGACCGGGATGCGGACGCCATCGCAGCGGCCACGCAGCGCATGTCCAGCCTGAACCCGAGGGCGCAGTTCCATGCCGTTCGCGGCAACTTTCACGATGCGAAGGCGCTGCTTGCCGGGCTGGGCGTGACCCGGCTGGACGGCGTGCTGGCCGACCTGGGCGTATCCAGCCACCAGCTGGACGTGCGGGAGCGCGGCTTCTCCTACCACGACGACGCGCCGCTGGACATGCGCATGGATCAGAGCCAGCGCCTGTCTGCCCGGGAGATCGTGAACGAATGGAGCGAGGACGAGCTGAACCGCATCCTGCGGGACTACGGCGAGGAGAAGTGGGCGCGGCAGATCGCAAGGGTGATCTGCGACCGCCGCAAGCAGGCCCCCATCGAGACCACCAGCCAGCTGGTGTCCATCATCGACGCGGCCATCCCCAAGAAGTTCCGCGCCAAGGACGGCTCCCATCCGGCCCGCAGATCCTTTCAGGCATTGCGCATCGCTGTCAACGACGAGCTGGATCCGCTGGAACCCGCCATCCGCGACCTGGTCGATCTTCTCAATCCCGGCGGACGCATCTGCATCATCACCTTCCATTCCCTGGAGGATCGGATCGTCAAAAACACTTTCCGCAGCCTGAACGACCCCTGCACCTGCCCGAAGAGCCTGCCGGTGTGCGTGTGCGGCAAAAAGCCGGTGGTGAAGCTCGTCACCCGCAAGCCCATCACCGCTACATCCGAGGAGCTGGAGGTCAACCCCCGCTCCCGCAGCGCCAGCCTACGCATCGCCGAAAAGCTGTGACCCACCCTCTGAACTGCAAAGCGAGGTCTTATGAAGCATCTTGACACCCCCAGCGGACGGATTCCGCTGCCGGCCTTCTTCCCGGACGCCACCTACGGCGCGATTCGCGCAGGCTCCTTCGACGACGTGTACGCCGCCGGCCTCTACGGCTGCGAGATGAACAGCTACCACCTGATGACCAAGCCCGGCGCGAAGCTCATCAAGTCGCTGGGCGGGCTGCACGGCTTCACCGGCTACAAGGGCGCGGTTCTCACCGACTCCGGCGGCTTTCAGCTCTATTCCCTGATCCGGGAGAACAGCGATTACGGCGAGATTCGCGACAAGGAAATCATCTTCCGTCCCGACCGGGGAAAGGAGAAGCTCAGCTTCACCCCGGAGAAGTGCATCCAGGTGCAGTTCCAGTACGGCTCGGACATCATGATGGCGCTGGACATGTGCACCCACCCCGACGATCCCTTAGAGGTACAGAAACGCAGCGTGGAGCTGACCGTCAAGTGGGGCGCGCGCTGCCGCGAGGAGTTCGACAAGCTGGCGAAGCAGTCGAAGTCCGAAAGGAAGCCGCTGCTGCTGGGCATCGTGCAGGGCGGCAGCGACCCTGAGCTGCGCATGGAGTGCGGGCGGCGGCTGGAGGAGATCGGCTTCGACGGCTACGGCTTCGGCGGCTGGCCGCTGGACGCAAACGGCTCGTTCCGTCCCGACATCCTGAAGATGGCCGCGGATGCGATGCCGGACAATAAAATCAAGTACGCCATGGGTCTGGGCCGCCCGGAGGAGATCGTGCAGTGCGTGGAGATGGGCTATTCCCTGTTTGACTGCGTGATTCCCACCCGCGAGGCGCGCCACCAGCGGCTCTACGTGTTCGCCGACGGCTGCGCCACCCCCGACGGCGTGCGCCGCAGCGACGGCAGATTCTACAAATTCCACTATATTCTGGACGACAGGCACGCCCGCGACGGACGAAGCGTGGACGAGAGCTGCGACTGCGAGCTCTGCCGCAACCACTCCCGGGCATACCTGCACCACCTGTTCAAGATGGGCGATCCCAGCGCCATGCGCCTGGCCACCGCCCACAACCTGCGCTTCTACGGAAGGCTGATGGAGCTGCTGCGCGATGAATGATCCGATGCTGGAAAAGCTGCTGCATTCGAAGAACTACCAGTGCGTGTGCCCGGACGCCGTGCGCCGCATCTACGCCGAATGCTGTCAGAAGTATAAGAAGCCCAGGGACGCGGAGAAGGCCGCCCGCGAACAGCTGCACGGCCTGACCGGCGCGTTTCTGACGAGGGATGAATCCGCCGCCTGCATGAAGGACATGCAGCTCTGGGCGACAAGCGCCCGCATGGACGCCGATCTGGAGCGCGCGCTGACCCGCCATGCCTCCACCCGGGAGCGCCTGCCGCTTGCGCGCATGGACGGGATGTATGCGCACATCTTCGAGGTCACAGGCACACCGTCATCTGTACTCGATCTGGCTTGCGGGCTGAATCCGCTGTATCTGGGCGCGCGGGGCATCTCCTGCACGGGCGTGGACGTGTCCGGCGAGGCGGTGAAGGACGTCAACGCCTGCGCGTCGAACTACGACCTGCCCATCCGCGCCGTCTGTGCCGACCTGCTGTGCGAAAATGCGGTTCCGAAGGAGCGCTATGACCTTGCGCTGCTGTTCAAAATCCTGCCGCTGCTGGAGCGCCAGAAAAGCGGCGCTGCGCTGGATGTGATGCGCGCTGTGAACGCAAAATACCTGGCTGTCTCCTTCCCCACCCGCACGCTGGGTGGGCGCAACGTGGGCATGGAGGGCAACTACTCCGCCTGGATGGAGGGCCACCTGCCCGAGAACCGGCGCATCGCCGCGCGCTTCACGGAGGAAAACGAGCTGTTCTATCTATTGGAGGAGATGCACAATGCCTAAGCTCTTCGTCGTCGCCACGCCCATCGGCAACCTGAACGATCTCACGCCGCGCATGCGGGAGGCCATCGAAAATGCCGACCTCATCGCCGCCGAGGACACCCGGGTGACGATGAAGCTGCTGAACCACTGGGACGTGAAAAAGATACTGATCTCCTGCCACCGCCACAACGAGGAGGACAAGGCCCCGCAGATCGTGGAGCGCATGCTTGCGGAGGATCTGACCGTGGCGCTGACCTGCGACGCGGGCACGCCGGGCATCTCCGACCCCGGTCACCTGCTGGTGCGCGCGTGCTGGGAGGCCGGAATCCCCGTGGAACCGGTCAGCGGGCCGTCGGCGGTGGTCACGGCGCTGTCGGCCTCGGGCTTCGACGCGCGGGAGTTCGCCTTTTACGGCTTCCTGCCGCGGGAGAAGAAGTTCCTGCGGGAGAAGCTGGAGGCGATCCGCCGCGCGGGCGTGCCGGTGTGCGTGCTGTACGAGTCCCCCCACCGCGTCTGCGAGCTGGTGAAGCAGATTGCGGAGGACTGGGCGGGCTGCATGCTCTGCGTGTGCTCCGATCTGACCAAGAAGTTCGAGCGCGTCTATCGCGGCGAAGCAAGGCAGGTTCTTGAAATGCTTGAAGGCAATCCCAGCGTGGAGAAGGGCGAGTACTGCATCGTCTGCGATCTCTCGCCGCTGCCGCCGCTGGAGGAAAAAAAGCCGCCGCTGGACGCGACGGTTGTGATGCTGGCGGCGATCCTGAACGACGATTGCTCCATCGCGGAGGCCGCGCAGGCCGCCCTCGACGCGGGCTGTCCCCGCAACGAGGTCTACCGGGCCAAGCTGCGGATTCAGGAGATGTTTGAAGAAGAATAGAAATCTGCGCAACGTTCCAATTTGTAGGCTGGGGTGCCTTCACCCCGCCGGCGGCGAGCCGCCGCTGGCACATCGCTTCGCGGTTTCAGTGAACGCACCTCTGCCCCCATAGATTCAAGGGGCAGGGGTGCTGTGTTTCTTTCCTGCAGGTCTATTTCTGTGACCCCGAAATTCAGTCCGGCAATTTATTACAGTCCCTTCTCCATTAAATAGAAGATTCCCTTGCGGAAGCGCACCTCGCCCGTGCGCTTGTAGCCCAGCTTTTCGTACAGGCGCTGGGCGTGCAGGTTCTGGCTGAACACGTCCAGGCGCACGCTGTCGAAGCCCTTATCAAGTGCATTTTTCTCCATGCGGGCCATCGTCTGCCGTGCAAGGCCCCGCCCCTGCATCGCAGGATTCACGCACAGCCGGTGCAGCACGCAGAATTCGCCCTCGGTATGATCCCACGCGCCCAACTCGTACTCCGGGTCATACTCCCGGTTCACCACATACGCGCAGGCCGGCTGGCCGTCCAGAAGGCCCAGCGTCATGTCGCCCGACTCCACATCCTCGGTAAGTATCTCCCGGTCGGGATAGCGCTCATCCCACTGATCGATGCCCTGCCGGAGCATGTCCTGCGTCGCCGCGCCGTACAGACGCACCAGCGCGTCCAGATCGTCGATCTGAGCCGTGCGAAATTCCAGTTCCATATGCCTCACCTCCGGCCAGCGACCTCCCAATCCGACCGCAGCAGCCGCATCTATTGTTGCCTCCGGTTCTCCATTCCATACACCGCGACCACCGCGGCGGCGAAATCGCCGATCTGCTCGCCCGTTCCTGCAGGGAGCACCTTCAGATCCTCCCAGCACATCGGCAGCGCCTCGCGGCGGATGGTGCGCCACATGCTCGCCTCCAGCAACTTTTCGCAGCGCATGTACACGCCGCCGATCACGATGCGCTCGGGGTTGAGCACGTCCGCGATCAGCGCGATGCCCTCGCCCAGATACGCGCCCGCGATTTCAAACACCCGGATCGCGTCCGGATCCCCCGCCTTGGCGTAGTCGCCCAGCGCACGGGTACTCAGCTCTGCGTCCGTTTCCTTCCAACGGATGCTGCGGCCCTCCTTCGTCCACTCCCGGCGCAGTCCCGCCGCCAGCCGCGCGATGCCGCCGCCGCTGGTGAAGCCCTCGAAGGAGCCCTCCTTGCCGTAGCCCACCGGGCCGTCCCTCTCCAGGCGCAGGTGCCCCACCTCTCCGGCCATGTCCCGCGCGCCGCGCAGCAGCCGACCGTCGGCGATCACGCCCGCGCCCATGCCGGTGCCCATGGTGAGAAACACCATGTCCGCGCAGCCCCGGCCCGCGCCGTACTTCCACTCCACCAGCGCGCAGGCGTTGGCGTCGTTCTGCAGAAAGGCCGGAATGCCGAATGCGTCCTCCAGAATCTTCACGATGGGAACCTCGTCCCAGCCCGGCAGGTTCGGCGGCGACTGCACCACGCCGGTGCGGGAGTTCAGCGGGCCGCCGCAGCTCACGCCGATGGCCTGCACCGGCGCGTCCGATTCGCGGATCAGTTCCTCCGCCGCCGCAAGCAGCCTGTGCCGCGCGTATTCAAAGCCCAGCTCCGTGTGGGTCTCAAAGCGGATCTTGCGGATGATTTCAATCTTTTCACCGGCGTCCGCCAGCAGCACCGCGCATTTCGTGCCGCCAACGTCCAGTCCCAGCACGCGCATCCGGTCAACGCCTCCCATTCTGTGTAGAAATCGGGATTTTCCTCAGGATACCACAGCGCTGCCAGGCTGTCAACCGACGGTTTTTCCGATAAATTCTGTGAAAATTGAAAAAACCTTGTTGCCTTTTGTGCGAAAGCATGCTATAATACTCAAGTATGTTGCGTTGATACGTTTAAGGAGGATGTCCCATGACCGCTTTGTCCATTGTTCTCGATATCGTACTGATTCTGATCTCTCTCGTGCTGATTGCCGCAGTGCTCATGCAGCAGGGCCAGCGTCAGGGCCTGGGCGCCATTGCCGGCGGTGCAGAGACGTTCTTTGGCAAGAATAAGTCCCGCGGCCTGGATGGCAAGCTGCAGAAGATCACCAAGATCGCTGCCGTTGTGTTCATCGTGCTGGCCATCGTCACCACCATCGTTGTCGCCCACAATGCATCCAGCTCCGCTGCCGTCACCGACGTCAACGCTGCGGTGCAGGAGATTCTTGACGCTGAGAATGCAGCCGCAGCCGATGTCGCCGACGTCGCTGACGCTGTCGCCGAGGGCGAGACCGAAGCTGCTGCCGAGGGTGAAACTGAAGCCGCTGCCGAGACCGCTGCAAACTGACGCGGTTGATTCAACCGGTTTCAAGGGAAGAGAGACGGAAAGCGCCGCCTCTCTTTTCTTGCTGTCTGCCGCACAATGTGGCTTCCCCCTGCGGCGCGCAGTAGGATTCTTAACTTGACAATCCCCCTGCGCTTTTTTATAATGAAAGGGCTGAGAAGGAAAGCAGTAGGCGCGCACAGGCCTGAAGAGAATTGCCGGTCGCTGCGAGGCAATGACCGAACGCGCTGAACTCGTTCCGGAGCATCCCGCCTGAAAGGGTGGGCGGCCGCCACCGTTACCGGTATCAAGCGGATCTGATAGGATCAATAAGAGTGGTACCGCGAAAGGCTTGCCTTCCGTCTCTTTACGAGGACGGAGGTTTTTTCTTTTTCGGGCCGCCTGAAGCATTTCAAAAGGAGCGACTGTCTGCATGAAGAACATTCCCGTCTACAATCCCGCACAGATCGAGGGCAAGTGGCAGCTGCACTGGGAGAACAACCACTCCTTCGCCGCCGAGAAGTCCCACGAAAAGCCGAAGTTCTATCCGCTGATCGAGTTCCCCTACCCCTCCGGCGCGGGCCTGCACGTGGGCCATCCGCGCTCCAACACGGCCATGGACATCATCGCCCGCAAGCGCCGCATGGAGGGCTACAACGTGCT
>CAMBWJ010000089.1 GCA_945871545.1 uncultured Clostridia bacterium
TCGCCCAGCAGCGGCGCGACGGCGCTCCAGCTCTGTTCCAGCCCGTCCGCGTCCAGCACCGCCGCCATGTTCTCGTCAAAGCGCGCAGCCACCGCAGCGAAGTCCCCCGCCAGCAGCGCGTCGCAGTCCGCCTCCGCCTGTGCCTTCAGATCGCTCTCCGCAAGGGCAAACCCAGTCGCCAGCAGCGTAAGCGCCAGCAGCATCGCAATCATTTTCCGCATACATTTTCCCTCCCTCGGGTTGTTTCTGCGTTCAGTATAGTCCCTTCAACCGCATCCTGCAAGTACCGCTGCACCAAAACCGCAGAAATGCGCCCGGATTGTCAGCGGCCCCGCATCAGCTCGTACATCATGATCCCAGCGGCCACCGCCGCGTTCAGCGACTCCGCGCCGCCGCGCATGGGCAGCTTCACCCGGCAGTCCGCTGCTTCGCGCACCGCGTCGGAGATGCCCCGCGCCTCGTTGCCGATGACCAGCACGAATCGCTCCCCCGCATCCGGCCGGGCGTAGAAGTCCGCGCCGCTTAAATCCGACGCAAACACCCGATAGCCCCGCTCCCGCAGCGCAATCAGGCTCTCCGCCAGCTCCGGCGCGTGGCAGAAGGGCACGCGGAAGCCGGAGCCCATGGCCGCGCGCTGCACCTTGGGCGACAGCGGATCCGCACCGCCCGCGCCCAGCAGCAGCGCCTGAAAGCCCGCCGCGTCCGCCGTGCGCCAGATGGTGCCCAGGTTGCCCGGGTCCTGCACGCCGTCCAGCGCAACAATGCGCTCCGGCAGCTTCTCCAGCGCCACCGGCTCCGGCAACTCGAAGGCCGCGCACACGCCCTGGGGCGTGCGGGTGTCGCAGATCGTCTCCAGCAGGCTGCGGGTCACGATGAAGCCCCGCGCGCCGCCGCAGATCTCCTGCGCGAAGTCCGCGTGGTCCTCCTCCGCCGCCAGCTCCCGAAGCTTCAGACCGCAGCCCAGGGCCTCACGGATCATCACCTCGCCCTCCACCAGGAACAGGCCCGCTTCACGCCGCGCCTTTGCGTCCTTCAGAGATCGCAGGCGCTGCACCGCCGGATTCTTCGCGCTGGTGATTCTGTCCATGCTTGCTTCCTCCTCCCAATGTGTAGGCCGCGAAGTAGACCTTCGCCGCGCCGGCCTCCAGCAGCGCCTCCGCACAGTTCCGCGCGGTGGAGCCGGTGGTAAATACATCGTCGATCAACAGGATTTTTGCGCCCTTGACGCGCTCCCGCCACTCAGGCCGCACTGCGAAGCCGCCCTTCAGGTTGTGCTCCCGCGCCTTGCCCGAGAGCCGCGCCTGCTGGGGCGCGTTGCGGGTGCGCATCAGCACGTCGCCGTATTCCAGCCCCATCTCCCCTGCCACGCCCCGGGCCAGCAGCTCCGCGTGGTTCACGCCGCGCTTGCGCAGCCGTTTGGGATGCATGGGCACGCAGGTGATGAGCACATTATCCCCGATGCGCAGCAGCTTCGCCGCACGGGCAAGCTCCACGCTCATGCGTTCCGCAAGCACGCCAACGCCCGTGTACTTGAGCCGGCGCACCAGACCGCCCGCAGGGCCGCCGTAGGGATGGGCGAAGGCCGCGCCGCTCAGGTGCAAATCGGGATTGACCTCCCGCACGCCCAGCCAGCGCTGCGCCAGCTCCTCCCGGCAATCCTCGCAGAGATCGTCCCGGTCGCAGCCGAGCATGCTGCCGCAGCCCATGCAGGTCGCGCGCCGGGGCCAGAGCAGCTCCACGAGGAAGTCCCGCGCCCGGCGGAGCATCTCCGCGAACCTCATGCCCTGCCTCCGTCCAGCGCCTGAAGCCGCTGCTTCAGCGCGCTGTACCGGCGCACGATGCGGTTGTTGTCCACCATCTGCCGCATGCAGAGCTCCCGGCCCACCACCACCACCAGGCGGCGCGCGCGGGTCACGGCGGTGTAGAGCAGGTTGCGGGTCATCAGCATCTGCGGCCCGGAGATCAGCGGCAGCACCACCGCGTCGAACTCGCTGCCCTGGCTCTTGTGCACCGAGATGCAGTAGGACAGCTCCAGCTCGTCCAGCATGGAATCGTCGTACTCGGCGCGGCGGCCGTCATCGAACTCCACAGTCATCTCCCGCTCGTTGCGGCTGAGGGACACGATGTAGCCGATGTCGCCGTTGAACACGCCCTCGCCATGCTCGCTGCCGCGCGTCCACTCCAGGTCGTAGTTGTTGCGGATCTGCATCACCTTGTCGCCCAGGCGGAAGCTGCAATCGCCACGGGTCAGCTCCGGCTTGTCGCGCCCCGGCGGATTCAGCGCCGCCTGCAGCGCCGCGTTCAGCGCGTGCACGCCCAAGCCGCCCTTCTTCATCGGAGCCATCACCTGGATGCCCCGCAGGCTGTCCACGCCCAGGTACTTGGGAAGCCGGGTTTTCACCAGCGCCACCACCGACTCCGCCGCCTGGGCCGCGCTCTCGCGCCGTTCCAGAAAGAAGTCGCTGTCCCGGTTCTGGATCAGCGGATACTCGCCGCGGTTGATGCGGTGGGCGTTGACGATGATGCGGCTCTCCTGGCCCTGGCGGAAGATCTGATCCAGCCGCGCCACCGGAAGCGCACCGGAGGCGATCAGGTCCCGCAGCACGTTGCCCGCGCCCACGGAGGGCAGCTGGTCGGCGTCGCCCACCAGGATCAGCTTCGTGCCGGGGCGCAGCGCCTGCAAGAGGCTGCGCATCAGGAAGATATCCACCATGGACATCTCGTCCACAATCACCACGTCCGCCTTGATGGGATCGTCCGCGTCCTTCTGGAAGCCATCGATGTCCCCGCTGTACTCCAGCAGGCGGTGAATGGTGCGCGCGGGACGGCCCGTGGCCTCGGACATGCGCTTGGCCGCGCGTCCCGTGGGCGCGCACAGCTCCACCTCCCCGCGCCCGTCCAGCAGGCGCAGGATGCAGTTGATGGACGTGGTCTTGCCGGTGCCGGGGCCGCCGGTGATCACCGTGAGCCCGCCGGTCGCCGCCGCGATCACCGCCCGCCGCTGGGCCTCGCAGAGCTGCACGCCCTCCTCGCTTTCGTACAGGCGAATCTGCTCTTCCGCCTCCTCCGCATCCATGCGCACGCGGCTGTGGAAGTTGCGCAGGTCGATCAGCAGCTCCGCGGTCTCGCGCTCCACCTTCAGAAGCTTCGGCAGGTACACCGCGCGCTCGCCGTCCACGTCCTCCTCCGCAAGCTTGCCCTCCATCAGCAGGCTGCGCACCGTGTGCTCCGCGACCTCCGCTTGAACGCCCAGCACCTCGGCTGCGCGGTTCACCAGCGCGTCCATGGGCAGGTACATGTGGCCCATGGAATTGACGGCCTCGGAGAGCACGTACTGCACGCCGCTGACCAGCCGCGCAGGATGCTCCGGCGTGAAGCCCATATCCCGTGCAATCGCGTCCGCCGTCTGGAAGCCCACGCCGTCGATCTCGTCCGCCAGGCGGTAGGGATTCTTCCGCAGCACCGCTTCACTCTGATCGCCGTAGGCCTTGTACACCTTCATCGAGAGCGCCGGACTCAGCCCCGCGCCCTGCAAAAAGATCAGCGTGGTGCGCATGCCGTTCTGTTCGGCGAAGGATTCGGCGATGGTCGCGGCCTTCTTCGGCCCGATGCCGGGGATTTCGGTCAGGCGGTGGGGCTGACTCTCCAGCACGTCCAGCGCGTTCACGCCGAAGTGCTTCACGATCAGCTTCGCCGTCGCAGGCCCCACGCCCCTGACCAGGCCCGACGCGAGGTACTTCTCCACGCCGCTCTTGGTTTCCGGGCGCAGCAGCTCATAGGAATTGACCTTGATCTGCTCACCGTAGTCCCGGTGCTCCACCAGCTCGCCGTCGAGAATCGCATGCTCCCCGGCGTTCAGGAACGGCAAGACGCCCACGGCGCTGATGCGCCCCGAGCCCTCCACATTGAAGGAGATGACCGTCCAGCCGTTTGTATCGTTGCGGAATACGATCTCCTCCACCGTTCCCTCAAACTTTGACATGCGCACCTTCCAGTTCCAGCAGGTATTTCTTTACATCCAGTCCCCCCGCATAGCCCGTGAGCCGACCGTCCGCGCCCAGCACACGGTGGCAGGGCACGAGGATAGGCAGGGGATTTACATGGTTCGCCATGCCCACCGCCCGGCAGGCCCTGGGCCGTCCGATCTGCGCCGCAAGCGAAGCGTAAGAACGTGTCTCCCCGTAGGGAATCGTGCGCAGGGCTTCCCAGACCTCCATTTGAAAGGGCGTTCCATGCATGGAAAGCGGAACGGAGAACGCCGTTCTCCGCCCCGCAAAGTATTCCTCCAGCTCGCGCTCGGCCTGCAAGAGCACCGGCGCAGCGTCCATCTCCTCCCCCGCGGCGGCAAAGCGCAGCGCGCACAGACCGTCCCCGTCTGCGCACAGCTTTAGCCTTCCGATGGGCGATTCGATGTGACGAACAAGCTCAATCTGCATTTTTCTGATGAATCAGGCACAGACCCTTCAGCGTCAGCAGGCCGTCCATGACGTCGATCACATTGGACTCCCCGGCCACCAGCACCGCAAGGCCGCCCGTGGCGATCACCTTGGCGTTGGGCGCGCCCAGCTCCTTCTTCATGCGGTCGACCAGGTAGTTGATCTGGCCGATGTAGCCGTAGACGATGCCCGCCTGCATGTTGGTCACGGTGTTGCGCCCGATGACGCTCTCCGGCTTGACCAGCTCGAAGCGGGGCAGCTTTGCGGCGCGCTCGGTCAGCGCCTCCGCCGCCAGCTTCAAACCCGGGCAGATCGCACCGCCCAAGAACTCGCCCTTTTCGGAGATCACGCCGAAGGACGTGGCCGTGCCGAAGTCGATGGTGATGCAGGGCCCGCCGTAGAGCTCGTAGGCGGCCACGGCGTTGGCGATGCGGTCGGAGCCCAGCTCGCGCGGGTTCTCATACTTGATGTTGATGCCCGTCTTGATGCCGGGGCCGATGATGCGCGGCTCCTGCTTGAAGTAGGTTCGGCACATGTGCTCGATGGTGAAGTTGATCTGCGGCACCACGGAAGAAATCATGATGCCGTCCACCTGCTCGGGCGAGATGTGCTTGTGCGCAAACAGGTTCATCAGCAGGATGCCGTATTCATCGGAGGACATGTTGCGGTCGGTGGACACGCGCCAGTACTGCACCATCTCCATGCCCTCGAAGAGCGCCGTCTTGATGTTGGTATTTCCGATGTCCAGGGTGAGTATCATGGGGAGTTACTCCTTTGAGAACGATTCGTGTTTCATCTTGCGAAGCGCCAGCACCACGGGCGTGGTGATCAGGGCGTTGGCCACGGCCTCCAGCGAGCCTGCGATCAGGCCGGTGCCGCCGATGAGCGTCAGCACCTTTTCGGAATTGATGCCCATGATCACATAGAACAGCAGCATGAGGCCGAGGTAGAAGATCGTATTGGTCAGGGAGCCCGCGACGGCGGAGGCAGTGATGGCCAGCTTGTCCTTGCCGCGGCTGCTGACCGCCTTATGCACGCACCAGGCGATCACCGGCACCAGAAGGCGCGGCACATAGCACATCAGCGCCGCCAGAACGGGATTCGCCGCCACCAGCGCGCCCGCCAGTGCGGATGGGGTTCCATAGATGCCGAAGGCGCCCAGGGCGCTGATGGTACCGAAGCATGCGCCCAGCAAAAGGCCCGTCTTCAGGCCAAGAATCAAGGTTCCGATGACCACCGGCACGGCGAGGATGGAGATGTTGATGAAGCCCAGCGGGATCATTCCCACGGGCGTCAAGCCCAGAAGGAAGATCAGTGCGACGAAGAGTGCGGTGATTACGATGCGGAACATCCTGTTGTGGTTCATTGTGTTTTCCTCCGTTCGAGTTCTTTTTGAGATACCCTACGAATTTCTTGGGACGTATAGGGTTGCCATGTTCGGTTCCGAAGATACCGACGCTCCCATTATAGCACATTTCTCCCATCTTACCAATAGATTGCGTAAATTTCTGCTTGCGTTTCGGGGTTTTGCGTCAAGAAAGGGTCAAATCATCGAAAAAAATTCGCAGATCCGGAAGAATTCCACTTGACAATCCCCTTCCTGTCGTGATAGAATGCAGAAAACATCGATTGCAGGAAGGTATTTACCCATGCGCTTCTTCTCCCTCAGCTTTGCATTTACCGGCTACTATTACTTTACCAGCTTTGGTACGAAGTAATGGTAACTTTGTGATGCGCAAAGCCCGGGGCTTTCGATGAAGAAAACCCAAAGAACATTCCGCCGCACAGTTACCAGACTGTGCGGCATTTTTATTCCCGGCGCCGATGGAAGAGAGGTAACAGAAATGATTGCAGTACTGAAGCATGACGCATCCCCCGAAAGAACCGAAATGCTGATCGAATGGCTGAAGAAGCAGGGCCTGGGCGTGCACGTCTCCCAGGGCGAGTACACCACCGTCCTGGGCCTGATCGGCAACACCAAGAACGTGGACATGGACATGCTGCGCAGCCTGGACATCGTGGAGAGCGTCACCCGCGTCACCGACCCCTTCAAGGCCGTGAACCGCAAGTTCCATCCCGACGACAGCATCATCCCGATCGGCGATGCGGGCCTGACCCTCGGCGGCGGTTCCTTCGGCCTGATCGCGGGCCCCTGCTCGGTGGAGTGCTGCGACCAGATTGTGGGCGTGGCCCAGCGGGTGAAGCTGGCGGGTGCAAACATGCTGCGCGGCGGCTCCTTCAAGCCCCGCACCTCCCCCTACGACTTCCAGGGTCTCGGCGGCGAGGGCATTCGCCTGCTGCTGGAGGCCAAGAAGGCCACCGGACTTCCCATCGTCACCGAAATCATGGACATCCGCACGCTGGATCTGTTCGAGGACGTGGACGTGATTCAGGTGGGCGCGCGCAACACCCAGAACTTCGATCTGCTCAAGGAGCTGGGCAAGACCAACAAGCCCATCCTGCTCAAGCGCGGCCTGGCTGGCACCATTAAGGAGCTGCTGATGAGCGCCGAGTACATCATCGCCAGCGGCAACGAGAACGTTATCCTCTGCGAGCGCGGCATCCGCACCTACGAGAGCACCTACACCCGCAACACGCTGGATCTCTCCGCCGTGCCGGTGCTCAAGGAGCTGACCCACCTGCCCGTGGTGGTGGA
>CAMBWJ010000090.1 GCA_945871545.1 uncultured Clostridia bacterium
GGCCTACAACGTGCTTCTGTACATCGTGTGCGGCATTGTGATTGAGAGCTGGATTCTGCCGCTGTACTCCATCGTGACCTACGCCGCCGCACTAAAGGCGGTGGACTACATGGTGGAGGGCTTCGACCGCTGCAAGGCAGCGATGATCATCACCGTGCGGCCACGGGAGATCTGCGCTGCGCTGACGGACACCTTCTCCACCGGCATCACCCGCATCGAGGCCCAGGGCGGCTACTCCGGCCAGGGCAGGGACGTGCTCTACTTCGTGGTGAACCGCTTCCAGATTTCCCGGCTGCGGGACATCGTGCACGAGCTGGACCCCACGGCCTACATCACCATCTCCGAGGTGGCGGACATCTTCCGCGGGGACGGTTGATGCGCGCGGTTCAAAATAATGTTGAGATTCAATATACGCGGTGGTGTTTCTCCACATTCTATGATATAATTTTAAGCATATAATTTCTATTTATTAAGGAAGGTTTCCCGAAATGAAGCGAGGTCAGAAGCCCCACTCCAATCCCCACAGAAAGCTGTGGCTGCGCAACAGCGGCAGTCTCGGCAAGGCCCTGGGGCCAATCATCCTTCTCGGTCTGGGAATGCTGCTGGCGGGCTGGCTGCTTGGCCTGAGCGGATTGTCCAGCATCCATGGAGATGCGTCGGCCCAGGCGGACGTTTCCCTGCGCATCAGCGAGATCCAGAGTGCCAACGCAAGCACGCTCCTCGCCGCCGACGGCTCCGCGCCCGATTGGATTGAGATCGAGAACTGCGGCGATGTGCCCGTATCCCTCAGCGGCGTGACGCTGGCGATCGACGCGAAGGTCAACAAGGTGCTCAGCTTCCCGAACGTGAGTCTGGGCGCGGGCGAATACCTGCTGGTCTACGCGGATGGCAAAGCCTCCCCGCGGACGGACGGCGTGCTGCATGCCCCCTTCAATCTACCCGCCTCCGGCGGATGCACCCTCTTCCTGCTGGCCACCGACGGCAGCATTCTCGATTGCGTCGAGCCGCCGGAGCTGGAGGCGGACTGCTCCTACGGCCGCATCGGCGGCGCATGGGAGGTCTGCCTGGTCGCCACGCCCGGCGCTGAAAACCGCGCCTTCACGTCCAACGCAGCCATCGAGGTGGAGCTGTGCGAGGGCACGGTGGAAATCAGCGAGGTCATGAGCGCCAACAGCATCTACTTCCCCGACGAGAACGGCGAGTGCTGCGACTACATCGAACTGCACAACCTCACGGACGACCCCGTCAATCTGGAGGGCTACCATCTCTCCGACAATGCCGCGCGGCTGACCAAATGGAAGCTGCCCGACGTGACCCTGCCCGCCGGCGGCTACCTGGCCATTCACTGCTCCGGCTACGACCGGACGGACGATCCGGAGCATCTGCACACCAGCTTCAGGCTGTCCCGGGATGGCGAGCGCCTGTTCCTCTCCGATCCCAGCGGTGCGGCGATCTCCTCGGTGAACGTCCCCCTGCTGGAAAAGGGCCAGGCCTACTCCCTCAAGAGCGGCAGCTGGACGAGCGAGCTGCCGCCCACGCCAAATCTGGAAAACCGCGCGTCCTCCGCATCCCGGGTACAACTCAACAGCATCGACGGCGTCAGCCTGCGCATCAGCGAGGTGATGGCCTCGCCCACGGACGGCAGCGCCGATTGGATCGAAATTTTCAACACGGGCAACGAGAGCCTGGATCTGGGCAGCTACGCCCTGTCCAACGACATGAACCATCCCCGCAAGTGGCAGTTCCCCGCCGGAACCACCCTCGGCCCGCAGGAATACATGATCGTGTTCTGCGACAGCAGCGCTCTGCCCCGGCAGAGCAGCTATCTGTGCGTGCCCTTCTCTCTGTCCGCCTGCGGCGGCTATACGCTCTGCCTGTCCACCCCCGGCGGCCGGATCTTTGACACCGTCTACATGCCCCAGCAGATCGGCGACGTAAGCTATGGCCGCAGCGACAGCGGACAGACCGGTTATCTGCCCTCGGTCACGCCGCTCTCCGCCAACGGCAGCGCATATTACGAGGGCCGCGCAGAGGTCGCGGAGTACTCCGTGTCCGGCGGTCTGTTCACCACCGGCCAGAGCTTCAGCGTCAGCCTGAGCGCCGGAAGCGGAGATCGCATCTACTACACGCTGGACTGCTCCGACCCCACCGAGTCCTCCACGCTCTACACCGGCACGCCGATTCCCGTGTCCTCCACCACCATCCTGCGCACCCGCGTGTACAGGGACGGCTGCCTGCCCTCCCTGATGGACACCCAGAGCTATCTGTTCGACGTGCAGGGCGCAGGCGAAATGCCTTACGTGATCTCTCTGGTCAGCGATCCCACGGGACTGTTCAGCCATAAGACCGGCATCATGGTCAAGGGGCCCAACGCCACGGACAAGTTCCCCTACGGAGCCTACGGCAAGGGCGCCAACTTCTGGATGGACTGGGAGCGCGAATCCCATATCGAATTCTACACCGGGACGGGCAAGCAGGCGATCTCCCAGGAATGCGGAATCAAGATTCACGGCCGCAATTCCCGTGCCTACGAGATCAAGAGCTTCAAGCTGATCGCCCGGGGGCGCTACGGGGACAAGCTGTTCCGCTACCCCCTCTTCTCCGACCGCGACGACGAGGCCTACAACACGCTGCTGCTGCGCTACACCGGCCAGGACTACAAGAGCGCCTTCATGCGCGACCCGGTGCTGACCTCCCTGGCGGCGAACACTTCCGTGCTCTATCAGGCGGCCGAGGAGTGCATCGTCTATCTCAACGGCGAGTATTACAGCGCCATGTACATCCGCGAGCACATGAACACCGACGCCATCTGCCGTCAGATGGGCTGGGAGGGCCGCGAGGACGGCATCGATCTGGTCTCCGGCAGCGCCATCGTTCGCCAGGGCTCCAATGATACCTTCGCCGCACTGGAGGCGTATCTCAGGTCCCATGACGTGACCACGCAGGAGGCCTATGAATACATCGATTCCGTCGTGGACATCGACAACTTCATCGAGTACATCTCCATGCAGCTGGTGATCGGCACCTACGACACCGTCAACGTCAAGCGCTACCGCGACCCCGAGGGCGACGGCAAGTGGCGCTGGATCCTCTACGACGTGGATCGCAGCATGCGTGAAAATCTGAACAGCTTCAAGATTCTGGCAAGCGGTGAGTATGGCAGGCTGTTCAAATCGTGCATGCGCAATCCCACGATCCGCGAGCGCTTCCTGACCTACTTCAACCGGGCGCTGGCCACCTATATGTCGCCCCAGAGCCTGTCCGACATGATCCAGAATCAGTATCAACGCCTGCAGCCGGTGCTGCCCCAGTATCTGGACATGATCGGCGTCACGCGCAGCGAGTACGACGCCAGTGTGAAGAGCTTCACCAACCGCGCCGTCAGGCGCCCCTCCGAGATCATCCGGCACTGCGCCTCCTATCTGAATCTGAGCAAGGAGGAGACCAGCCGCTACTTCGCCGACGCAATCGAGGCCATCGACGCCTACAATTCGCAGAGCTGACGCGACAAAAGCCTGTTCCCATGTTGGGAACAGGCTTTTGTATTCTGGCTATGCGGCGCTTCCTGCGATGGAGCGCCGGTTTTTCATGTCCGCCTCACGCGCGCGCGAGCCAGTGCACGATGTTCTGCCAGAGGCGGCTGTAGTGCTTCCAGCTGCACAGCTCGGGGGAGGCCCAGTGGGGCGCGCAATCGCAGGTGTAGGCCATGGTGCGGCCCGCGCCGCAGTCCCAGGCGGCGATGATGGGATCGTCCTCCCGGCGAGCGATGAGCGTGGCTCCCGGCTTGAGCATGGTGCGGTTGTAGCCCAGCATCCAGGGCATGGGCTCGTCGATGCCGTCCATCACCGGATGCTCCGGTGCGACGGTCTCCGGGCAGAAGCCCTCGGGGCACTCCACGCGGTCGTCGCAGCTCAGCAGCTCCACCGGCAGAATCTCCTCGATGGCGGTGCGCTTGTAGCAGCCCTTGGCCTCGATGCCCATGTAGGTGAGGTACCCGCCGATCATGCAGAAGCCGCCTCCGGCGCGCACGTAGTCGCGGATCAGGTGCAGCTTGTTCACGGTGCGCTCACTGGCGAAGAAGGTCTTGGTGGAGATCAGCATGGTGTTCGCACCCACGTCGCTGAGCATCACCACGTCGTACTTCTGCAGCTCCTCCAGCGTCTGCGGGAAGTCGAATTCCACGCGGTGGCAGGGGATGTGGGTGAACGCGATGCCGCCCTCCCGCAGCCGGTCGCCCACGTAATTCGCGCATTCCTCATAGCGATAGGTCGTAAAGGAGTCCACGCCCTTGGTTTCCGTGGTCTGAATCATCCAGGATTCGCCGACAAAGAGTACCGAAAGCTGCTTGCCCATGTATCTTCCTCCCGAAAGGTAAAATTTGCTGTCTCCAGTTTACCACAGCTTCCTCAGAAAATCAATTCATTGGCCGGACATCGCCTCCTCCCCAATTGCATTGCCACGGCTGCGCGCGTCCACGATGCGCGCGCAGATGCAGCTGAGGTCGTCGATCCGACCCCGGCCCCGGCGCAGCGCCGCCTCGCGCACCAGGCGCTCCGCCAGCACCTCCGGCGCACAGCCCGCGCTCAGACGCGCAAGGCGGTCGATCATCAGGCCGTCCCCGGCCTCCATCACGCCGTCCGATCCCATCACGATCACGTCTCCCGGGCGCAGCCGCACCCGCGTCACCGCAGGCTGCACCCGCTCCAGAATCCCCAGCGGCAGCCGCCCGCTCTCCACATGCAGCAGCTCATTGCCCCGCAGGATCAGCGAACGGCTGGCTGCCAGCTTGGAAAACTCCGCCACGCCGGTGTTCAGATCCACCGCGCACAGATCCACCGTGGCGAACATGTCCTCGCCGCTGCGCATCAGCATCTGCTGGTTCACCGTCTCCAGCGCCAGCGGGAACGAAATGCCCGCGTACAGAAAGCGCCACAGCAGCCGCAGCGTCTCCGCGCTCTCCTGCGCCGCCGCCTCGCCGCTGCCCATGCCGTCGGAGAGCATCAGAACCATTTTGCTCCGGCCCAGAGGGCGCAGCAGGTGGCTGTCGCCGTTGACCTGACCCGCCACGCCGGACTGGCAGCGCACGCCCGTCTCCACCGCGTACCTCGGCCGCTGGGCAAACAGCAGCGCGTCCCCCTGGATCTCCGGCGCAAACCCGCCGCCGAAGGCCTTGCCCAGCGCTCGGCTGGCCCGCTGCACCTCCTCCCGTCTCCAACCGCCGCCCGGACGGCTCAGGCGAACCTCCGCGCCGTCCAGACCGATGGCCGCGGCCTCGCAGTCCGCAAGGCCCGCGCTGTCCAGCGCCGCATTGAGCTGCTCCAGTCGCCGCCCCCGGAAGGACACCGGCGCAGCCTGCCTGTCCGCCAGGTCGTAGAGGATCTCCCGCGCCTGCGCAAGCTGGGCCGACAGCAGCTGATCCGTGGCACATCTCTTGATCTCCGATCTTCGCTTCTCCGCAAAGTCCCTAAGCAGCAGCCCCAGGCGGTCGGGAATCATCCGCCCCCGGCGGCAGATGCGCAGCACGTCCGGCGGAATCTCCCCGTCGGAGAACAGCACCCGCATCCCCGGCGGCGCATCCACCCGATCCAGCGCCTCGGTGATCAGCTGGCAGAGGAAGCGCACCGCATGGTTGTCCTCGCCGTTCCAGCAGTCCCCGTAGCCCGGACAGCCGCCGCAGAGCCGCTGACGCATCTCGCAGATCAGCTCCTGCTCGCCGGGAACATCCGTGGGCGCGGCGCAGCCCTCCGCCATGTCGCCGAAGGCGTCGCCCAGCGCCCGCAGCTGAATGCGCGCCTGGGCTGTGACCTCCCGGGCGATGCGATCCGGCTCCCGGGCCTCCTCCCGGGGCGGCGCGGTAAAGCGCTGGGCGCACTGCAGGACAGCCTCCGGCAGCAGCAGGTAAACCAGCGCCGCAATGAGCGCCCACTGGGGCTCCGGCGCGCCCGCACCCGCCGCCAGGCGGAACACCAGCAGCGCAAGCACCAGCGCCAGTCCTCGCTGCCAGCGCGCGCTGAACTCCCGCCAGCAGGCCACCAGCGCGCCCAGGGCAAGTCCCCCCAGCTTCAACAGCGGCGCGCCGCCTGCAGCCAGCGCCACTCCCCCCAGCACGCCCGCAGCCGCGCCCAGACCCGGTGCAAGCAGGATTCCCAGCGCAGCGGCGATCTCCGCGGCGGCGGGGAGCGTCTGCTGGAGCCCCACGATGCACGCGCAGGCCAGCAGAATCAGCCCCACCCGCTCCTGAAGCATCAGCCGCCGCCGGTTTGCGCGCAGCCGCAGCGCGGGCAGCAGAAAGGGTGCGGCCGTTGCCGACAGAGCTGCGCAGGCCAGCGCCCGCAGGGAATTGAGCGCATCGCCCCCGGCCCACACCAGCGACGGAAGCAGCACGCCCAGCCCCGCCACCAGCGACACCCGCGTCTCCTCCGCGCCCCGCTTCAGCGCGGGAACCAGCCCGCAGATCAGCTCGCCCGCCAGCACCGCCGCGCAGCAGATGGCCGGCATCAGCGCCGCATCCGCAAGCGGCAGCCGCAGCGCCCCCAGCAGGCAGCCCGCCGCCAGCGCCGCCGCACTCTCCCCCGCCGCAAGACCCGCCGCCATCAGCGCCGCCGCCAGCGGCGAGGCGCGCATCAGCAGCTCCGCACGCATCATGAGGAACATCGCCCCCGTCAGCGCCGCCGGACGCAGCGCGCGCCTGCCCAGCACCCGCAGGCGCTGCATCGCTCCCAGGCCCCTCTCCCATTGAAGCACACGCAGCATTTCTCCATCCCCCCTGGCTTTGAAGTGGAAATTATCTATGTGCGGCAAAGCTGTGCGAGAACGCATATTCTGCGAAAATCTGGCAACAATGATTGCATCATGCGGAGAACCGCAGGATAAAAAGGAGGAAGACTATGAATATGTTGGATCGCACTTCTCTGGTTCTGACCATCATCGGCGCCATCAACTGGCTGCTGGTGGGCCTGTTTCAGTTCGACCTGGTGGCCTACATCTGCGGCGGCCAGGGCGCGGTGATCAGCCGCATCATCTACACCATCGTGGGCATCGCCGGACTGTGGTGCATCTCGCTGCTGTTCCG
>CAMBWJ010000091.1 GCA_945871545.1 uncultured Clostridia bacterium
CCCTGCGACAACAGCCGGAGCCTTGCGATGACCTCGCAGGACTTCTTTGAACGCTTTCTGCCCGCCGTGGAGCATGCGCCGCGCTGGGTGGAGATTCACGACTTTCAGGAGGTGGACGCGCCGTGAGGAGGTGTTTGCGCAGGATGCTGATTGCGTTGCTCATGCTCGCGCTGCTGGGCGGAAGTTCGCTGGCGGCCAGCTACGGCGCGCAGGTGCTGCCGTCGTCCATGCCCATCTACGCTGCAAAGAGCACGTCCGCCGCGAAGCTGGGGAGTCTCAGCCAGGGAACCAGCTTCACCGTGACCGCCATCTCCGGCGACTGGGCGCGCATCTCCTACGGCAAGCGCACGGGCTACGCCCGCATGCGCCACATCCTCTTCGACAAGCACATCGCCGCCGTGGCCGTGAAGGACGCCAAGCTCACCTTCTGGACGAAGGAATCCCGGAAGCGCGGCGTGCACTACCGGGCGACCCTCGCCGCAGGCACGAAGGTGTACGTGGTGGGCATGGCCGAGGGCAGGCTGCTGGTCACCAACGACACGGACAGCGCCCTGGGCTACGTGAGCGCGTCGGCGCTGGTGAAGAACTGAGAAAAACCACATTCGTTTGCTTGACAGGAGCGAAAGAGCTGTGGTATCATGGTCGGGTAGAATTTGAAACGTGGCGATGAGGGAGAGAAGTACCCTGGGCTGTGGGCATGCAGAGAGCCTCCGGTTTGGTGCGAGGAGGCCGAAGCGCGCAGGGGAATACACTCCGGAGCCGGACGGGCGAAGCAGCAGTAGTCCGTTCCGCGTGGCGCACGATACGCGCCTTCAAGGCCGCCAAATCTGTTTTGACGGCGAATGGAAGTGGTACAGCGGCAACAACCGCCTTCCCGATGCGGGGAGGCGGCTTTTTTGTCGCAAGGAATACGGAGAGGGAGAGAACAATGCGCTTTTCTGAGGAATATTTTGCCGGTCAGATGAAGGACATCACCGGCAGCGCGATCCGCGACATCTTTAAGCTCCTGGGCAAACCGGGCATGATCTCCTTTGCGGGCGGCAATCCGTCCAACAGCGCGCTGGAGCCGGAGGTGGTGCGGGGCCTGGCCTGCGAGGCCATCGACCGCTACGGCACGAACGCCCTGCAGTACGGCGGCACCGAGGGTCTGCCGGGTCTGCGGAAGGGCATCGCGGACTATCTGCGCAGCACCGCGGGCGTGCGCTGCACGGCGGACAACATCCTGCCGGTGCAGGGCTCCTCCCAGGCCTTCGACCTGCTGCTGAAGGCGCTGATCGATCCCGGCGACGTGATTCTGGTGGAGAGCCCCACCTTCCTGGGCGCGATTCAGGCCATGCGCATCTACAGGGCACAGCTCATCGCCATGCCCATGGACGAGGGCGGCGTGATCGTGGACGAGGTGGAGAATCTGGTGAAGCAGCATCATCCCAAGATGATGTACATCATCCCCACCTTCCAGAACCCCACCGGACGCACGCTGTGTCTGGAGCGCAGGAAGGCGCTGGCGGAGATGGCGGCGAAGTACGGCTTCGTCATCGCCGAGGACGACCCCTACCGCGACCTGCGCTACGAGGGCGAGGCGCTTCCGAGCATCTCCTCCTTCGACGAGGAGGGCTGGGTGGTGTACCTGTCCAGCTTCTCCAAGTACATCGCGCCGGGCCTGCGCGTGGGCGCGGCGGCGGTTCCCCACGCGGGGCTGCTGCGCAAGATGGTCATCGGCAAGCAGTCCTCGGACGTGCACAGCCCGATCCTCACCCAGGCCATCGTGGAGCTGTATCTGGAGAAGGGCCTGCTGCCGGAGCACCTCAAGCGCATCTGCGCCGCGTACCGGAAGCAGCTGACCGCCATGCTGGAGGGCTTCTCCTTCTTCCCGGAGGGAACCAAACACACCCTGCCCCAGGGCGGTCTGTTTGTGTGGGCGGAGCTTCCCGAGGGCATCGACGCCATGGCGGCGCTGAATCGGGCCATCGAGCAGAACGTGGCCTTCGTGCCGGGCACGCACTTCTATCCCGACGGCGGTCACGCAAACACCCTGCGCCTGAACTTCTCCATGCAGGAGGCGGACGTGATCCGCGCGGGCATGGAGCGCCTCGGCAGGGCCATCAAGGGCTGAAACGATAAATATTGAGTATATGGAGTGAATACAACAATGAACGCATTGGATCTTCTGAAGGAACGCGGCTTTGTCAAGCAGATTACCTTTGAGGACGACCTCTACAAGGCCTTCGACGAGGGCATGGTGCCCTTCTACATCGGCTTCGACCCCACGGCGGACTCGCTGCACATCGGCCACTACATTCCGATCATGGCCATGGCCCATCTGCAGAAGGCCGGTCACAAGCCCTACGCCCTGATGGGCGGCGGCACCGGCATGATCGGCGATCCCTCGGGCAAGAGCGACCTGCGCAAGGTGCTCACCGTGGAGGACATCGATTCCAACGTCGCGAAGATCAAGCAGCAGATGTCCCACTTCCTGGACTTCGACGAGTCCAAGGAGAATTGCGCGGTGATCGTGAACAACGCCGACTGGCTGCGCAGCCTCAACTACATCGACTTCCTGCGCGACGTGGGCGCGCTGTTCTCCGTCAACCGCATGCTCACCGCCGAGTGCTACAAGCAGCGTCTGGAGCGGGGACTTACGTTCCTGGAGTTCAACTACATGCTGATGCAGAGCTACGACTTCCTGGAGCTGAACCACCGCTACGGCGTGAAGCTCCAGTGCGGCGGCGACGATCAGTGGTCGAACATGCTCTCCGGCGCGGACCTGATCCGCCGCAAGGACCACGTGGACGCGTTCGCGCTCACCTTCCAGCTGCTGCTGACCCACGATGGCCGCAAGATGGGCAAGACCGAGAAGGGCGCGCTGTGGCTCGATCCCAACAAGTGCTCCCCCTACGACTTCTACCAGTACTGGCGCAACGTGGACGACGCGGACGTGGAGAAGTGCCTGGGCCTGCTGACCTTCCTGCCCATGGACGAGGTGCGCCGCCTGGGTGCGCTGGAGGGCAGCGCCATCAACGAGGCCAAGCGCGTGCTGGCCTTCGAGGTCACCAAGAACGTGCACGGCGAAGAGGAGGCCCGCAAGGCCCAGCAGGCCGCAGAAGCCCTGTTCGGCGGCGGCGCGCTGGCCGGCTCCGTGCCCACCACCGAGATCTCCGCTGAGGAGCTTGCGGCGGACGCCCGCCTGCTCGCCTGGGTGGCGAAGGTCGGCCTGTGCAAGTCCAACGGCGAGGCCCGCAAGACCATCCAGGGCGGCGGCCTGTACGTGGGCGAGGACAAGGTCACGGACGTGGACTTCGCCATCACCCCCGAGATGCTGGAGGGCGAGGGCCTGCTGGTGCGCAAGGGCAAGAAGAGCTACCACAGGTTCGTGAAGAAGTAAATCCGTAGCTGGGACCGGAGCCGAAGCCCCGGTCTCAGCCCGTCTGAAATACTTTTTGACGGGCGATCCCGCGTATGCTTGCGCATGCGCGGATTTTATTTTATAATGATAAAGATTAGGCAAGCCGAAGGCTTGGCCGGGTCGCTCACGCCTGCAGGAGCGACAATCATCGATAAACTGGAATTCTTCAGAGGTGGTGCAAAGGCATGGCGCTCAAACCCTACAAGACGCTGATTAAGCGCGCGGACGACAGCTTCATCATCAACAAATCCCGCTTCATCGGCTACGGCTGTCCCTGCGAGACGGAGGAGGAGGCGCTGGCCTTTTTGCAGGAGATTCGCACGAAGCACAAGGACGCGACCCACAACTGCTACGCCTACATCATCGGCACGAACATGGGCGTGATGCGCTACAGCGACGACGGCGAACCTGGCGGCACGGCGGGCATGCCCATCATCGAGGTGATGAAGGCGCGGGGCGTGACGAACTGCGCCGTGGTGGTCACGCGCTACTTCGGCGGTGTGCTGCTGGGCGCTGGCGGACTGGTGCGCGCCTACTCCCAGGGCGCGGCGGCGGCGCTCAACGCCTGCGGCGTGGGCGTGATGCACCCCACGGCCCGCTACCTCATGGAGATTCCCTATCCCATGCTCAACCGCATGGATCACTTCCTGAAGGGCGAGCCCGTGATCGTGGAGGACAAGGGCTTCACGGACGTAATCAGCTACACGCTGATCGTGCGCTGCGCCGACGAGGAGGGCTTCCTCGCGCGGGTCACCGACATGAGCGAGGGTCGGGTGGAGCCGCTGCGGGTGGAGGAAATGTACCTTCCCTGGCCGGAGGAGGACGCATGATTCGCCACGAGGTGCCCGCCTCCGTTCGGGAGGAGAATTTGCAGCGCTACCTGAAGCGCACATGGCCGCTGCTGCCGGGGCACGTGCTGCGGGAGCTGATGAAGAAGAAGGACGTGCGCGTAAACGGCGTGAAGTGCGGCAGGGACGATGCGGTGCACGGCGGCGACCTGCTGGAGATCTACGCCGACAGCCGCCACTTCGAGATTCCGGCTGAGGTGATCTACGACGACGGCCACTTATTGGCGGCGGTGAAGCCCCAGGGCCTGCCCTCGCTACCCGATGCGGACGGCGTGGGCGCGGACACCATGGAGGCGCGCATGCGGCGCATCCACCCGGAGGCCCGGCTGTGCCACCGCCTGGACGCGGCCACCGGCGGCGTGCTGCTGGCGGCGCTGGATGATGAAACCTACGATCAGGCCTTCGCGGCCTTCAGGGAGCACGGCATTCGCAAGACCTACCGTGCACTGCTGTGCGCAAGACCTCCCAAGGATGACATGACGCTGAAGGCGTACCTTGTCAAGGATGCGAAGCGCGCCACGGTGCGCGTGACGGACAGGCCTGCGACCGGCGCGCGGGAGATCGTGACCCGGCTGCACCTGCGGGGCGCGGTGGGCGATTGCTGGGACGTGGAGCTGGAGCCGGTCACCGGACGGACGCATCAGCTGCGCGCCCACATGGCCCACATCGGCTGCCCGATCCTGGGCGACGACAAGTACGGAGATCGTGAGGTCAACCGCCGCCTGGGCTTCATGGGCAAGCTCTGCCTGTGGTGCGAGAGAATGGAAATACCCGCAGGCAGTCCGCTGAAAAGCCACGTCGGCTGCGTCTTTCAGGCGGACAGCCCGGACTGGATGGAGAAGAAATGACGGAAGAACTGCTCAAAGAGATACGGAATGTGCGCCTGATTGCGCTGGACATCGACGGCACGCTGATGGACGCGGACAAGCGCTTCCCGGAGGTCAACTGCCGTGCCCTGCAGGCCTGCGAGGCGCGGGGCGTGAAGCTGGCGCTCATCAGCGGCCGCAGCTTCGAGCTGATGCGGGGCTTTGCCCGGGAGCTGGGGATTCACCCCATCCTCGCGGCCTGCAACGGCGCGCGCATCGAGGCGGGGGAGGACGGCCCCACGATCTCGGAAAACACCTTCACCCGCGCGGAGGCCGAGCGCGTGTGCCGCACGCTGGAGGACAGCGGCATGTACTTCAATTCCTACTGCCGGGGCAAGTGCTACATGGGCAACCCGGAGGTGCGGCCCTCGCTGGGCCCGCGCTACGCCCACCACATTCCCGGCACCATCGACGATTCCCGCTACCCCTACGAAACCATATGCGACCGCGAACGGCTGTGGGGCGAGGGTCTGGACGGCGTGTACAAGTTCGTGGCGCTGGGTGCGGCCTACGACCCCGGCTTCGACCGGCTCCAGGCGGAGCTTTCCGACATGCAGCTCTCCGTGTCCAGCGCGTCGAAGCGCAACAAGGAGTTCATGCCCGGCGGCGTGGACAAGGGCTTTGCGGTGCGTGCGATCTGCCGGGAGCTGAACATCCCGCAAACGCAGGTCATGGCCTTCGGCGACATGACCAACGACATCCCCATGCTGCGCGCGGCGGGCGTGCCCGTGGCCATGGAGAACGGCGAGGACAGCGTAAAGGCGGTCGCACGGCTCATCGCGCCGGATCACAACCTGGGCGGCGTGGGGCTGGTGCTGGAGCGCCATCTGTTGCAAAAGGAGAATTGAAGCATGGACATCAAGCTGATTGTTTCCGACATCGATCACACCATCCTGCCCGCCAGCCAGATCATCTCCCCGGCAACCTTCAATGCGGTGCGGGAGAGCCGCGCGCGGGGCGTGGAATTCGTCATCGCCAGCGGGCGCTGGTACCCCGCGGCGCGCAAGGTCGCCGTGGACCAGCTGGGCATTGAGGACGGCTACATGATCATCTGCAACGGCGGCGCGGTGGTGCGCAGCGACGGAACGCCCCTGGCCGAGTGGCGGCTGAGCGGGTCGCAGGCGCAGCAGATCTATGAGCTGCTGAAGGCGGAGAAGGTGATGATGAACGCCTACGCGCCGGACGCGATCTACCGCGTGCGGGGCGAGTATCTGACCTGCTTCCGCCTGCCGGAGACGAGCTACTACGCCCGGACGCGCACCTACAGCGTGGTGGACGACGACTGGCAGGGCTTTGAGGAGCGCATCCGGCGCGGTCCCTACAAGATCGAGGCCTACACCGATGACACCCAACTGCTGGCGGAGCTGCGCCGCAAGATTGAGGCGCTGGGCTTTCAGGCGAACAGCGCCTTCCCCTTCAATCTGGAGATCATGGCCCCGGGCGCGGGCAAGGGCATGGCGACCCGCTGGCTGACGGAGCATATGGGCCTGACGCGCGAGCAGGTGATGGGCTTCGGCGACTACACCAACGACCTGCCCATGCTGGAGAACGTGGGCTGGCCGGTGGCGGTGGACAACGCCATCGACGAGGTCAAGCGGGCCTGCCGCATCATCGCACCGAGCTGCGAGGACGACGGCGTGGCCAAGACCATCCGCAAATACGTGCTGGGAGATGAGAAAGTATGATGCACATCGTGCTGGTGAACCCGGAGATCCCCCAGAACACGGGCAACATCGCCCGCACCTGCGCGGCCACGGGGGCCATGCTGCATTTGATCAAGCCGCTGGGCTTCGAGCTTTCGGACAAGTACCTCAAGCGCGCAGGGCTGGACTACTGGCACATGATGACGCTTCAGCTGCACGAGAGCTGGGAGGACTTCCTTTCAAAGTATCCCGATGCGCACCTGCACTACGCCACCACCAAGGCTCCCCGGGACTACTGCGGCGCGCAGTAC
>CAMBWJ010000092.1 GCA_945871545.1 uncultured Clostridia bacterium
TCTTGATGGTGGATAATCCATATCCCCGCTTTATAAGCTCATTCACATAGCGCTGGCGATGCGCCAGAATTCACTTTATCAAACGCGCCGCTGAATACCACTGCCGGCCGCGCGGATATGTATCGTGGAGTTTTATGCGAGGACAATGTTCGCGGATACCGCTTCAACAAACTTTGCGTGCGTGAAAAAATCGATATTGAGCCCAAATTGCGTTTCAGAACCGATCTTTTCATTCTTGAGGATCAGGTTTTCATTATGGAATATATGAAACGTATTTCTGCCTGCTGCTATCTGAGCAGCAAGCTGTACGGATATTGCAATACTCCCGGGAGTGCACTGAAGCAGAAAGTGAACGACCGATAGATTACCAGCCTGTGCGCGAGAAAGCTGATCTGTCGTTTCGCAGAGGAAACCGGGGATCCGATGTTGAAACAGATTGTTGTGAATCAGCTGATGCAGGCGATCGTCTATTGGTTCAAAGAAGCTGCTCTATCCGCTTCTCCTTCAAAATCCCGCTGGATTCGTCAAATCATTCAGGTTTATCGCGAAGAAGGCGCGATCATTCACAGCTGTAATCCTCAGGGCTTCAATGAGCGCATTTTGCTGTCGCTGCTGAAGGTAACGGCGCATTTTGTCAATTGATCAATTTCGCAAGAAATCGATTTTGTTATCCGCCATGTTTCATGAAAGGTATGCATTCATATCATAGCAGATCTTTTAAAGCGCTCTTCCTGAGAGGGAAGGACGCTTTTCTCATGCATGTTTTATGGGATAGACAGGCCTGCCCGCAGATTCGGTTTTACCGATTGTCTGCGGGCGTGGTTTCTGACAAGATGCGGGGCCGCCCTTTTGAAGGACGGCCCCGATTGCAGTTTGCGGTTTACAGCACCCTGCGGCCCCAGGAGTAGGTGCGGTTGTAGTAGCCGCTGTTCAGGGAGCTGGTGATGACCTTGCCGCCGGCGGAGGAGGCATGGATGAAGCTACCGCTGCCCAGGTAGATGCCCACGTGGTCGCAGAGGTCTGCGTCGTCGCTGTTGGTGTTGAAGAACACCAGATCGCCCACCTTCAGATCCGAGATGGCGGAGATCTTGGTATAGCTGGAATCGTAGCCCTGGCTCTCGGAGGTGCGCTTCAGGGTGACGCCCGCAGCGTTCTTGAACACGTAGTAGGTGAAGCCGGAGCAGTCGAAGGAGTTCGGGCCGGTGGTTCCGTAGACGTAGGGCTTGCCGCTCTGGGCCTTCGCCAGGGCGATGACCTTGTTCACGGTGGCGCTGTCGGTGCTTCCGCTGTCGGGCGTGGTTGCCACGGAGCTCGCCTGCACGTAGCCATACGTGCCGCTGTCGGTCTTCAGGCGGATCCAGGTCTTGTCCGCGTTGATGGCCACGCCGGTGACCTTCGCGTTCAGGCTCAGCGTGGTGAGCACGGTGGAGCTGGTGGAGGCCTTGGAGTAGACCTTCACGCCGCTGGACTGGGCGTACAGCGTGACATTGTAGGTGTTGGGGTCGGTATCCGTCAGGCCGCTGAGCTTGCAGTAGCCTACCGTGCCGGAGCTGTTGATCACCCGCGCCCAGGTGCTGTTTACGCCGTCGCAGCTGAGGGACTCGCCGAAGCTCATGGTGCCCAGGCTGGCGGAGGAGGTGCTGGGGGAGGCGTACACGGCCAGCGTGGTGGCGGAGATGTACACCGTCTTTTTCTTGATGTCGGTGATGCCGCTGTCGTCGCCGTCCGGCTTGGTTTCCGAAATGGACTTCGTCTGCACGTAGGCGTACTTGCCGGAGCCCAGGTTCACGCGCGCCCAGACACTGTCCCCGGTGACGGCGATCACGGTCACGGAGTCGCCCTGGTTGATGGTCTTGCTCACCGTGGCTGTGGTCAGCGGCTTGGCGTAGAGCTTCACGCCGTTCGACTGGGCGTACATGGTAAGGTTCAGGTTGTTGGGGTTGACGCTGGTCAGGCCGCCGTACTTGCAGTAGCCCACCGCGCCGGAGCTGTTCTGGATCTTCGCCCAGCCGTCGTCCACGACCAGCAGCAGCATGCTCTCGCCGTAGGACATGGTGCCCAGGCTCTTGGAGGAGGTGCTGGGGGAGCTGTAAGCCACCAGCGTGTTTGCGGAAATGTACACCGTGCCGGTGACGCCGGGGTCGGGATCGTCCACCTCCTCGGTGGAGGCGTAGTCGGTCAGCAGGTAGCCGTAGGAGCTGCCGTTCTTCAGGCGCAGCCAGACCTTGTCAGTGGTCATGGCGACGGCGGTGTACCTGGCGTTCTGCTTGAGGGTGCCCAGCACGGTCGCCGATGTGGTGGGCTTGGCGTAGAGCTTCGCACCGGTCTCGGTGACGTAGATGGTGGTGTTCAGGGTGTTGGGATTTTCAGTTGTCAGGCCGCTGAGCTTGCAGTAGCCCACCGCGCCGGAGCTGTTCTGGATCTTCGCCCAGCTGCCGTCCACATCCAGCAGGGTCATGCTCTCGCCATAGGACATGGTGCCCAGGTTCTTGGAGGAGGTGCTGGGAGAGCTGTAAGCCACCAGCGTGTTTGCGGAGATGTACACCGTGGAGACGAGGGGCTTTTCGGGCTCGTCGGGCTCATCGGGCTCGGATTCGGTGGTGGACAGGCTGGAGGTCTGGATATAGCCGTAGCTGCTGCCGCTCTTGACGCGCGCCCAGGCGCTGTCGGTGGTGATGGCGACGGCGGTGAAGCTGTCGTTCTGCTTGACGGTGGTCAGCACGCCTGCGGAGGTGGTGGGCTTCTTGTAGACCTTCGCGCTGGCGCTGCTGACGTAGACGCGCACGTCCAGGTTGTTCGGGTTGGTGGTAGTCAGGCCACTGAGCTTGCAGTAGCCCACCGCATTGGCGGAGTTGCGGATCTGCGCCCAGCTTCCGGAGGTGGCCAGCAGGGTCATGCTCTCGCCATAGGACATCACGCCCAGCACGCTCGAGGAGGTGCTGGCGCGCTTGTAGGCGTTGAGCGTGTTGGCGGAGATGTAGACGGTCTTGGTCGTCAGGTCGGGCGTGGTGGGTGCGTCATCGTCCACCTTGCTGGTGGAGATGTACTTCATCTGAACGTAGCCGTAGGCGGAGCCGTTCTTCAGGCGCGCCCACTCGTTGTCGCTCGTCTTGGCCACCGCCGTGTAGGAGGCGTTCTTCGAGAGCGTCATCATCACGCCGGAGGAGGTGTCGGGCTTCTTGTAGACCTTGACGTTGGAACTGTTGATGTAGATCTTCTCGCTGTACTTGTTGGGGTTGGAGGTGCCGATGCCGCTGAGCTTGCAGTAGCCGGTAGCCCCGGCGCTGTTCTTCACGTAGGCCCAGCTGGAGTTGGTGGCCAGCAGGGTCATGCTCTCGCCGTAGGACATGGTGCCTAGCACCTTCGACGAGGTGGAGTAGGTCTTGTACACGGGCAGGGTGTTGGCGGTGACATAGACCGTCTGGCTGGCCGCCAGCGCAGACAATTCTGCCGGAATCAGACCTGCCAGCACGCAGACCAGCAGCAGCACGGCTATGAATTTTCTTTTCATCTCTATGTACCTCCAGAGCTTGATTTCAATCTATATACAGATAGATATGGTTCTAGTTTTTTCTATTGTAGTCCATTTGCGTCAAAAAGTCAATATAAAAATGAAATACTTTTGAAATATCTGTCGTAAAAGCGCCGGATTTCGCGCCGGATGAAGCGCATCCCCTATATACTTAGACGCAGAAATGGCGGATTATGTCAGCTTCTGTGGTGAAATATAATGTTAAATTTAGATGAAATACATAAGGAAAGGGACTGCCTCAAAACGTTTTCCACGTTTCGAGACAGCCCCACGATTGCGATGCGGCGGGGTGAGGGCACCGGCGGGGTGAAGGCACCCCGCCCTACGATTTGTCGTTTTGAGACAGCGTCCGGGAGTTGTGCGGAATCAGTCGACCTTCTTCGTCCAGCCGAAGGGATCCGCGATCTTGCCCCACTGGATGCCGGTGAGGGTATCGTAGAGCATCTGGGTGACCTCGCCGATCTTGCCCTCGTTGATGACGAAGACCTTGTCCTTGTAGGCCAGCTTGCCGATGGGGGAGACGACGGCGGCGGTGCCGCAGCCCCAGGCCTCCTCCAGGGTGCCGTTCTCCAGGGCGGCGGCCAGCTCGTCCAGGCTCAGCAGGCGCTCGGAGACCTTGTAGCCCTTGCTCTTGAGCAGCTCGATGCAGCTCTTGCGGGTGACGCCGGGCAGGATGGAGCCGGTGAGGGCAGGGGTGACGACCTCGCCTGCGATCTTGAACATGACGTTCATCGCGCCGACCTCCTCGATGTACTTGCGCTCCACGCCGTCCAGCCACAGCACCTGGCTGTAACCCTTCTGCTCGGCCTTCTCGCCGGCGCGGTTGGACGCGGCGTAGTTGCCGCCGCACTTGGCGTAGCCGGTGCCGCCGCGCACGGCGCGCACGTCGGTGTCCTCGATCATGATGCCGACGGGGTTGATGCCCTCCTTGTAGTAGCTGCCCACGGGGCCGCAGATCACGGCGAACAGGGCATGGTGCACGGCGTGCACGCCCAGGGTCTCGTCGTTGCCCAGCAGGAAGGGGCGGATGTAGAGGGAGGTGCCGTCGGAGTGGGGAACCCAGTCCGCATCCAGCTTGACCAGCTCCTTGACGATCTGGATGAAGTCCTCTTCAGGCAGCTGGGGCAGACAGAGGCGCTCGGAGGAATTGATCATGCGGCGGGCGTTCTCCTCGGGGCGGAACAACTGGATGCTGCCGTCCGCAGTGCGATAGGCCTTCAGACCCTCGAAGATCTCGGAGCCGTAGTGCAGGCAGGTGGACGCCGGATGGATGGAGAAGTTCGCGAAGGGAACGATGCGCGCGTCATGCCAGCCCTCGTCGGCGCTCCAGTCGATCAGCGCCATGTGGTCGCTGAAGATTTTGCCAAAGCCCAGCTGAGATTCGTCGGTGGGTTTCGCCTTGGGTGCGGTGGTTTTTTCAATGCGGATGTTCAACATTGTCTTTTCCTCCGATCGTTAAGTGGGATTATTTGAAGTCGCGGCCAATCTGAAGTGCCTTCAGGTTGAGGTCGAACATCTCGGGGTGTTTGGCGGAGACGACCTTCTTCAGGGCGGCCTGCACGCCGTCCGCGTCGAATTCGCCCATTTCCTCAAGGATTTTGCCCGTGAGGATCATGTTGGCCAGGGTGGTCATGTCGTTCTCGACGGCAAGGCGGGTGGCGGGCACGTAGATGGCCTTCACGTCGCTGCGCTCCACCTTGCGCTCCACCAGCGTGGAGTCCACAAAGATCGTGCCGCCCGGCTGCACCGCCTGCTCGTAACGGTTCAGTGAGGGCAGGTTCATGACCATCAGCACGTCGGGGTGCTCCACGATGGGGGAGCCCACCGGCTCGTCGCCGATGATGACGGAGCAGCTGGCGGTGCCGCCGCGCATCTCCGGGCCGTAGGAGGGGAGCCAGGAGACCTCCTTGTTTTCCAGCAGGCCCTTGTAGGCCAGGAACTTGCCCGCGAACAGCAGGCCCTGTCCGCCGAAGCCCGCGATCAGATAGGAATGGGTCATGCTCAGCTCTCCTTTCCGGCGCTTCTGTCCTTGTAAACGCCCAGGGGATAGTAGGGAATCATCTTTTCGTCCACCCAGGAGAGCGCCTTCACCGGCGTCATGCCCCAGTTGGTCGGGCAGGTGGAGAGCACCTCGACCAGCGAGAAGCCCTTGCCGTCCAGCTGGTTCTGGAAGGCCTTCTTGATGGCCTTCTTTGCGGCGCGGATGTTCCTGACGCTGTTGACTGCCACGCGCTCCAGATACTCGGGGCCGTCCAGCTGCGCAAGCATCTCGCAGACCTTCACCGGATAGCCGCAGTGGTTCACGTCGCGGCCATAGGGGGAGGTCTGGGTCACCTGTCCGGGCAGGGAGGTGGGGGCCATCTGACCGCCGGTCATGCCGTAGATGGCGTTGTTGACGAAGATGACGGTGATGTTTTCGTTGCGGGCCGCGGCGTGCACGGTCTCGGCGGTGCCGATGGAGGCAAGGTCGCCGTCGCCCTGATAGGAGAACACCACGCAGTCCGGCTCGCAGCGCTTGATGCCGGTGGCGACCGCCGGTGCGCGGCCGTGGGCGGCCTCGGCCACGTCGCAGTTGAAGTAGTTGTAGGCCATGACGGAGCAGCCCACCGGAACCACGCCGATGGTCTTGCCCTCGATGCCCAGCTCATCGATGCACTCGGCCACCAGACGGTGAATGATGCCGTGGGTGCAGCCGGGGCAGTAGTGCAGAATCGCGTCGGTCAGCGCGTGGGGCTTTTTGAATACGACGGCCATTATTCAGCGCCTCCTTTCTCAGCGGCTTCCATGATCTTGGCGCGCACCTCGGCGGGTGAGGGAATCACGCCGCCGGTGCGGGTGCAGGTGGTCACAGGCCGCTTGCAGGAGATTGCAAGGCGCACGTCCTCCACCATCTGGCCCATGTTCAGCTCGACGGTGATGAAGGATGCGCACTTCTCCGCAGCGGCGGCAAGCGCCTGCTTCGGGAAGGGCCAGAGGGTGATGGGGCGGATCAGGCCAACCTTCACGCCCTCCTTGCGGGCCTGAACGATGGCGTTCTTGGCCACGCGGGCGGCGATGCCGAAGGCGACGACGCAGATCTCCGCGTCCTCCATCATGTATTCCTCGTGCAGGGGTTCATTTTCTTCGATGACCCTGTAGCGCTCGAAGCGGTTCAGGTTGAACTGCTCCAGCTCGTACGCGTCCAGGCTCAGGGAGTTGATGATGTTGTGCTTGCGCTTCATGCCCGTGCCGGTGAGCGCCCAGGACTTGTCGTATTCCTTCACCTCGGGGGTGTGGATCTCCACGGGCTCCATCATCTGGCCCATGGTGCCGTCCGCCAGCAGCATGACCGGCGTGCGGTACTTGTCTGCTAGATCGAAGCCCTTGACGGTGAGATCGGCCATCTCCTGCACGCTTGCGGGAGCCAGCACGATCATGTGGAAGTCGCCGTGGCCGATGCCGCGGGTGGCCTGGAAGTAGTCGGACTGGGAGGGCTGGATGCCGCCGAGGCCCGGGCCGCCGCGCTG
>CAMBWJ010000093.1 GCA_945871545.1 uncultured Clostridia bacterium
CCCGCAGCGGGATGTCCCTGCCGCACATCTCCAGCGCCTGCCGCGCCGCGAACTCCAGCCCGCCACAGCAGGGAACCTCCATGCGCAGCACCGTAAGCGAACGAACGTCGTTGCCCGACAGAATCTGCATGAGCTTCGGCGCGTAGCTTGCGCCGTCCAGCTTCGGACAGCCGATCAGCGCGACGCGGCCCTGCAAAAACTCCCCGTGGAAGCCCGCGTAGGCGTAGGCGGTGCAGTCTGCAGCGACCAGCAAATCTGCGCCGTTGAAACAGGGCGCGTTGACCGGGGCCAGCTTCAGCTGAATCGGCCAGTTTTGCAGCCGAACATCCATAATTGTATGATTTTCGACCGAAGTCTGTTTTGGACCGGAAGCGACTTCGGTCGCTTTCTTGCGTTCCTCCTGGGCTCTGCGCACCGCCTCCGCGTCGTAGGCCGGGGCCTCGCGCTCCTCAAAGTGAATCGCGTCCATCGGGCACGCCGGCAGGCAGTCGCCCAGTCCGTCGCAGTAGTCCTCGCGCATCAGCTTCGCCTTTCCGTCCACCATGCCGATGGCGCCCTCGTGACAGGCCTGCGCGCACGCGCCGCAGCCGTTGCACTTTTCCGTATCGATGTGAATAATTTTGCGAATCATGCCTTATCTCCCTTCTGCGCTTCGCGCTCTGCTTTCGCGCGCGCCTTCTGTTGCGCGGCGATCTCCATCATGTGTTCGTACATCTCATCGCCCACGCACTTCCGGGCGTACTTGCACCACTGCACGCAGCTCAGAGAATCGTTGTAGGCCACGAAGCCGCACTTCTCGCAGGCGACCTGCGTGTCCGTCGAGAAAATTTCGATCACGCTGCCGCACTGCGGGCAGCGTTTCTCCTCAATGGTGGGCGTGCGGGGCTTCCCCTGACAGCTGTCCATAATCATAGGTCCAACCTCCGTTTCAAAAATGCTGTGCCTTGCAAAAATCTCACAGCACGAAGAAGAATTGTCTCAAATTTGCAAGTCCTTTCTCTTGACTTTGCATCTTCATTCTAATAGAATATCCTCGAAATGTATGTTGGAATTCCAACGAAACGGGGGATTGGTATGCAAAATGAGCTGGAAATTCTGCGGTCTTGTCCGCTGTTTCAGGGAATTGAGGCGCAGAATCTGGGAGAAATGCTCGCCTGCCTGAACGCGAAGCGCATTTTTAAGGCAAAAAATGAGGTTGTTTTTCAGGAGGGGGACCCAGCAGACTGCGTCGGCGTGGTGCTCTCCGGCGCGCTTCAGATCGAGAAAATCGATTTTTATGGCAATCGCAGCATCGTGGATCGCATCGCCCCGGCGCAGATTTTCGGAGAATCCTTCGCTTTCTCCGGGGTGGAGACCATGCCCGTGCGCTGCGTGGCCACTGAACCCAGTGAGATTCTGTTGCTGGAGTGCAGCCGCATTGTGCACACTTGCTGCAACGCCTGCGCCTTTCATAGCCGGATGATTTTGAATCTTTTGCGGGTTGTCGCAGCTAAAAATCTGGCTTTCAACCAGAAAATCGCGATTCTGTCCCGCCGAACCACCCGGGAAAAGCTGATGACCTACCTGCTGGATCAGGCAAAGCGCTGCGGCAGCGCAAGCTTCACCATTCCCTTCGACCGTCAGGGCCTGGCGGACTACCTGGGCGTGGAGCGCAGCGCGCTCTCCGCAGAAATCGGCAGGCTGCGCGCGGACGGCGTGCTGGAAAGCGACCGAAGTCGGTTTATTTTGCATCCGGAGGCCTGGAACGGCTGAAATCTCATGAGAAAAGCGCCTCTCTCAAACCAAAGTCGGTTTTGAGGGAGGCGCTTTTCAGCAGTTCTGAAGCGGTGGATTTGCAGTTTTTGCCCAATCAGCGCACCGGGCAGACGCCGCTGGCGCAGTCCGCGCTGCCGATGTCCAGCTCTGTCTCCTCGCGCTCATACTTGGAGATCAGCGACGGGTTGAACGGGCGCATCTTTGCCCTGCGGGCCTCGTATTCCGCCTCGGAGATGGCCTCGTAGGGCAGAAGCTCGTAGAAATTCTCGTCGTAGCTCAGGAAGGACAGGGCGACGACGTCGTCCCAGTGGTTCCAGACCCACTCCTCGACCTCCTCCCACTCGTTTTCCCGCACGTGCACGGTGATGGAGCAGTTGTGATCCACGTAGTGCTCCATGAACATTTTGTAGTTTTCCAGCTGCTCGATGGCGGAGGCATCGGCCTTGACCCGGCCCTCGGGGGCCTTGACGGGGAACTCGATCACCTTCGTGCGGCAGGTTGCAGCGTCCTGACCCACCTCTGGGAACACCGGATAGCCAAGATCCTCGCAGACCCTGCACAGCGGATCGCTGGCGGAGATGCGGATGCGGCGCACATAGTAGGGCGCATGGGAGTAGTGCACGCCGCAGGATACCGTGGGCAGCAGCGAGAGCGTACCCTCAGGCTTGACGGTGGTCACCAGCAGCGGCGCATTGAGTCCCAGGGAATCGGCCATCTTTTTCGCAGCATTGTGGGCGGCGGCACGCATCTTCTCCAACAGCACGGACTGACCCTCCCGATCCAGCCCAACGGCGTTGACCATGTCCTGCCAGCCGGTCAGCGAGCAGCCCAGCAGACGGTCGCGCTGCTGCACGGCATTCCAGCGGTGCATCTCCAGCTCCCGGCAGGTCATGCGCATGCCGGCGCGGGCGCTCAGGCGCTGGGCCTCCAGCAGGCCCGCCTCATCCAGCTTTCCGTCCTTGACGAAGGCCATGACGTTGACCGTGGTCAGGTTGCACAGGCCGTGGCTGTCCAGCAGGATCTCGCCGCAGGGATTGCAGCCGCAGAAGTTGGGGCGGCGCTTCAGGCCGGCGGCCTCGTTGATCCAGCCCGGCTCGCCGGAGTGGCGCATCTGCTGGATGTGCCAGTGGAGCTGATCCCGGCTGGGCTTTCTGCGATAAAAGATGGAATTGTTGCTCATCTGACGGTGGGCGATGTTCCGGTCGATCTCCCAGCGGCCGTTCACCTGGCGGTAGAGCTGGCTCTTGGCCTGGATGCACTCGGCGTCGTCCTGATCGATCAGGCCGATCTCGGAGGTTCTGCGCACGCCGCCGGAGACCACGTTTTCACCGATGATGTTGGCGATGTCCAGCAGGTCGATGGGCTTGAGCTTCGTGCGCGCCGTGCCATCCCGCAGGCCCGCAGAGGCGATCACCCGGTGGATCTTGTCCAGCATGGCCATCATGGACTCGTAGCCGCTGGCCGTACCGCCGAACACCTTCAGGCGCTCGCCACGGGGTCGGATGGAGTCGTATTCCACCACGATCCGGCGGATTTTGCTGTATTCCTGGTTGGTCAGCACGTCGAAGTAGCGGTCGATGGCCTGGGCCCAGCCCTCCTTGGAGTCACCGATGGCCAGCGTGACGGTGTCGCCGGAGAAGCTGACCCCGGTGTATTCCAGGCGATTCTCCTTTGCACGGGGGTTGTAGGCCTTGTGGATGATCTCCAGATTTGTGCGGATCGGCGGCAGCTTCTCCGCGTCGGACTTGAGCACGCGCACGCCCACGCCGCTGCCCACCATCAGCAGGTAGAACAGGTCGTGGTAGGCATGGTAGTCGTCGATGACCTCGAAGGCGCAGTTGTAGTTCGCCATGGGATAGGCCTCGGACACGGGGGTCTGGCCCACCCAGAGCGTGCGCCCGGAGAGGAACTGGCGCAGGTTGTAGATGTTGTCGTAGAGCTTCTCCGCCTCCTCGCGGGTGGTGGGGGCGAGGGAACAGTTGTATTCCACGGCGCGACGCACCGTTTCCCACCAGAACTCCCGGCGGTTCAGTTGGGGGATGTAGCGGGAATAGGTTCGGGAATAGACGAAGGAGCCCAGCTCGCCCATGGGACTGGGCGCGTGCTTGTATTTCGACAGAAATTCGCGGCTCAGCAGGCCCTCCTTCCAGTCCGCAACGCCCCGGGTCTTTTCCTTCTCCATGCGATAGAGGATGTAGGCCTTGGCGGTCTTGAAGCGGCCCTGCTCGAACAGCGCCTCCTCCACCGCGTCCTGAATGGCCTCGATGTCCACGATTTCTGCGCCGGACTGAATGAGCTTGGCCTCCACGTCGTCCACTACGCGCTGCACGGCCTCGTCGCCGTGTTCACCCGCAGCCGCCGCAGCCAGCGTCACCGCGCGCACAATGAATTCCCGATCATAATCAACAATATTGCCGTTTCTCTTTCTGACCTGCATATGCTTTCCTCATTATTCCTATATATTGTATTTGTAATTGGTTTCTAAGTACAACATGTTGATTATAACGCATACATCCATAAATTGCAACCGCTTTTTTCGTGACAATCGTGTGCGCGCATGAGGGCAATAACTGTCGGCTAAGTGGGTGATATGTGCAAGACCAATAATGCACCAATGCTGGCATTGCACATGCGCTCTAAGATCTGCCGGCCGCAGCGATCTCGCTTGACTCGCCTCTGCCCGGAGACAACAGAAATCCCCCGGTGAATTGCCGGGGGATCTGGTAGTGGGTTTGCTTCAGCCCAGATTCATGCGCACATCCTCGACGGAAACCTCGCCGTCGATTAGGCCCTGCGCGCGCATCCAGTCGATGTTCTCCTGCCAGCACACGTCGGACTGGGAGAGGAAGGCCGCGTCCTCCGTCTCCATCAGCGGCAGCAGCACCTGCATGCTCTTGCGCTCTACGGTCTCGCTCAGCGGGAAGTTCTCTGCGCTCTGGTTGGCCAGCAGGATGGAGAGCGCCTCCTCGGGATCGGCCTTCATGTCCGCAAAGCCCTTCGCACTGGCGCGCAGGAAGGCCGCGAGCACCTCGCTCTCGCCCTCGATCATCCTGTCGTTGGCCAGGAACACGCCCTCGTAGTAGGTGGGCACGCCGTAGTCGTCCAGATCGAACCAGTTGACGGAGAAGCCCTCCTCCTCCATCTGGGGAACCTCGTGGTTGACCAGACAGCCGATGGTCGCGTCCACGTTGCCGGTGGTCATGGAGCTCATCAGGTCAAAGCCCACGTCGATCATGGTCACGTCGCTGTAATCCGCGCCGGCATTCTCCATGATGCTGCGGATCAGCGCCTCGGAGAGCTCGGTGCCCGCGTAGCCGATGGTCTTGCCAACGAGGTCGGAGGGGCTGGTGATGTCCTTCTCGGCCAGGGAAAGCACGATGTTCAGCGGGCCCTGCACCACCGCGGCGATGGACTTGACCGGCACGCTCTGATTGGCGCGCGCCTGAATCACGTCCTGCTGGTAGTACAAACCCACGTCCGCACGTCCCGCCGCCACCAGAGAGATCGCGTCGTTGGCGTTGGAGGGGAAGCGGATGTTCACCTGCAGGCCCTCCTCAGCGTAGTAGCCCTTCTCGATGGCCACGTACATGAAGGCGTGCAGCGCGTTCGGGTACCAGTCCAGCACCACGTCCAGCTCACGAAGGGGTTCGTCCGCAAGGCTTGCGCCTGTCAGAATCAGGCAGCAGATCAGAATCATCGCAAAAATGCGCTTCATATCATTTCACTCCTTGGATTAAAATCAGAATCAAATCAGAATTCGCCGCGCCAGCGCACGACCGCCTTTTCCAGCAGGGCGATCAGGCCCACAGCCAGCATGGCCACCACGGACAGCAGCACAATGGGCGCGAACACGCCCGCGCCGTCCAGCTGGGTCATCATGCGGCGGGAGAAGTAGCCCAGGCCGCTCTGCGCGCCGAGCCACTCGCCGATGGCCGCGCCGATGATGCTCATCGGAATCGCCATCTTGATCGCGGAGAAGAAGTAGGGCAGCGTGCAGGGCACCTTGATCTTGAGAAAGATGTCCCGCTTGCCGGCGCCGTAGGTTTGCAAGAGCTCCATCATCTCGACGCGGGCGGATTGCAGGCCGTCGTACACGGTGATGGTGATGGGGAAGAAGGTGATCAGCACGGCCACCAGCACCTTGCTCCAGATGCCGTAGCCGAACCAGAGCACGAACAGCGGCGCGATGGCGGTGGTGGGGATGGTCTGCGAGGCCACGACCAGCGGGTACAGCGCCTTGCGGCAGAGGGGGCTTGCGTCCATCAGCACGGCAAGACCCAGACCCAGCACCAGCGAGATGGCAAGTCCCAGCGCGGTCACGCCCATGGTGGCGGGCAGGTGCACGGAAAGTAGCGGCGCGCGCAGCTCCCACAGCTTTTCCAGAATTTGCAGCGGTGTGGGCAGGATGTAGGCGGCGTTCAGCCGCATCGCACCCAGCTGCCACAGCATCAGCAGCAGAAACAGCAGGATCATTGCGGGCAGGTTGCCCTTATTGGCCCTCTTCATTCCACCACCTGCTTTCTGAGCATGCCGATCAGCTCCTCGCGAAGTTCAACGATCTCCGGCTTTGCAAGCACGCTGCGATCCCGGTGATAGGAAAGCGGCACGGGGATCTCCTTCAGCGCCCGGATGGGCGTTTCCTCCACCACCAGCACGCTGGAGGACAGAAACAGTGCCTCCTCCACGTCGTGGGTGATGAACAGGATGGTGTGCCGGTGCTTCTGCCACTGATCCAGCAGCCACTCCTGCATGGAGATGCGGGTCAGAAAGTCCAGTGCGGAGAAGGGCTCGTCCAGCAGCAGCAGATCGCTGCCGGTGAGCATGGTGCGGGCGAAGGCGGCGCGCTGGCGCATGCCGCCGGAGAGCTCGTCGGGGCGCTTGTCGCGGCAGCCCGCAAGGCCGACCTCGTTGAGCGCCTGATCGATTCGCTCGCTCTGCTCCTTCCTGCTCAGCTTGCGGCTGATCTCCATGGGCAGCGCCAGGTTTTCGCCCACGCTGCGCCAGGGAAAGAGCAGGTCCTTCTGGGGCATGTAGCCGCAGTACTGCTTCTGGCCGGAGATGGGTTGGCCATTGACATAGATGGTTCCCTTCTTTGGCTGCAACAGGCCGTTGGTCATGCGGAAGATGGTGCTCTTGCCGCAGCCGCTCACACCCAGGATGCAGTGGAAGGAGCCGGGTTTCACGTCGAAGGACAGCTCGTCGATGATGTCGAAGTCCTCGCTGGGGTATTGGTAGGACACATGGTCGAAGGAGAGCACAC
>CAMBWJ010000094.1 GCA_945871545.1 uncultured Clostridia bacterium
CAACGACCGCATCGCCGCCTTCTCCCAGTTCGGCCAGGCCATGCGGAAGTAAGACCCAGCAATACATCGTTCCCGGCGTACATCTGCGCCGGGATTTTTTCGTGCATCCCCGCATACAATGCAGCAGTATGGAACGGGGAGGGAGCGCCATGCAGGCGGGCGAACAGGGAAACCACGGCCTCGTACTGACCAACCGCAGCCACGCGGAGATCAGCGGTGTGACCGACGTGGATTGCTTCAACGAGCAGGTGGTGGTGCTGTCCACCACGCTGGGCACCATGACCATCAGCGGCAGCGGCCTGAACATCTCCCATCTGAATCAGGAGGAGGGACGGCTGGTGGTGGACGGCGAGTTTGACGCCATCGAGTACTCCGGCAAGACCCGCGCCGCCAAGGGCGGATTCCTGGGCCGCATCCTGCGCTAGAGATGCTGTTTGCCACGATTCACCAGGGCCTGCTGTTCCTGTGGATGATGGCCGCAGGGGTGCTGATCGGCCTGTGGTACGCCCTGACGCTGGGGCTGCGGCGGCTGATCCGGGCGGGCTTCTGGCTGACGCTCTCCTGCGACCTGCTCTTCGGCGCGGGCTGCGCGGTGATCCTCTGCGCATTTCTGGTGGCGGGCAACTACGGCGCGCTGCGGCCCTTCGAGCTGCTGGGCGCGATCTGCGGCGCGCTGCTCTGCGTCTGCGCTGTGCTGCCGCCGCTGCGCGCCCTGGGGCGATGGATGGCGCAGCTGGGCCGGGCCGTCATCAAACGCTTGCGTGCAAGTCGCTTCCTGCAAATCATTTTCAAATAGGAAGGAACAACCATGCGCCGAATCCATATCTCAGGCCACAGCGCTGCTGTACTGCACGCAGGCCTTCACCTCCGCCACATCCGCGTGCTGCCCCGCTTCTGGCGCTTCGTGATCCTGCTGCTGGTGCTGATCTTCGGCGCGTGCGCGCTCTCCTCAGAGCTGAAGTACCGCCGCTGCTGCGAGCATCTTGCGCAGGTGCAGCTTGAACGCGATGCGGCTGCACAGCGCGTGGACGCGCTTTCCGAGCGCCTTACTGTGGTGCAGACCGACGCATACGTCGAGGAGGTCGCACGCCGGGAGCTGAACCTGCTCTATCCCGGCGAAATCCGCTATGTGGCGCGCTGATTGACAAGCCCAGCGCGGAATGTTATACTGAAGAAAAACCGACAGAGAGGCGTTTCATCACATGGGATTTGATGCAATCAAGGGCTACTTCAAACAGAACCGGATGTTCTATCTCTTCGTCGCGCCCCTGTTCGGAACCTATCGCAACCACATCATGGCCCGCGCCCGCCGCAAACGCGGCATCGACGGCAACCTGGTGGTGTTCAGCTCCTTCGACTTCCGCTCCTACAACGACAACCCCCGCTACATCTCCGAGAAGCTGCATGAGCTGCGCCCGGAGACGGACGTCGTGTGGCTGTTCCGGGACAGCGAAGCCGCAAGGAAGAAGTTCGACATTCCGCCCTACGTGCGCGCGCTGAACTCCACCGCCCGCGACGGCGTGGAGGCCCAGGCCCGCGCCCGGGTGACGGTGGACAACTTCAACAAGCGCTTCTATTTGAAATTTCCCGCGGAGGGCCAGATCTACATCCAGACCTGGCACGGCGACCGTGCCTTCAAGAAGGTGGGCTACGACAACCCGCACCAGTACACCCGCTTCAACCGCATGCTGGAGGAGAAGTGCACGCTGGGCGTGACCGGCTCCGACTACGGCGACATGCAGTTCCGCTCGGCCTTCCACTACAAGGGCGAGCTGCTGAAGGTGGGCTATCCGAGGAACGACATCCTGCTGCGGGATGATCCCGCCGAGGGACGGGCGATCCGGGAGAGACTGGGCCTTTCCCCGGACGTAAAGCTCCTGCTCTACGCCCCCACCTTCCGCGACGTCGAGCAGAAGAACCACGAGGTGCAGAAGGTGCGGCTCGACCTCAACCATGTTCTTGACGTGCTGGAGGAGACCACGGGGGACAAGTGGAAGTGCCTGGTGCGCGCCCACTACATGACCCGGGGAATCCCCTTCGACGACGGCTCGGGCCGGCTGATCGCCGCCAGCGCCCACCCCGAGATGGCGGAATTGCTCAAGATCTCCGACGCGCTGATCACGGACTACTCCTCCTGCGCCGGGGACTTCGCCCTGACCCGCAGGCCGATCTGGCTGTATCAGGACGATCTTCAGGACTACCAGACCAACAACCGCGCGCTGTACTTCGACATGAAGGACTCGCCCTACTGGGTGGCCGCCACGCCGGAGGAGATGGACGCGCTGATTCGCGCCACCACGCCGGAGCGCGCCCAGGAGAACTGCGACGCGATCCTGCGCTTCTACGGCGAGGCGGAGACCGGTCACGCGGCGCAGTCCGTGGCCGAATACATCATTTCCAAGCTGGAACCCAATCGAAAGGGAGACAAATGAACGAGATTCGCACCGCCGTGGTGATCGGCGGAACCAGCGGCATGGGGCGCTCCATCGCCCGGGTGCTCGCCGCCGGGGGCGCGCAGGTGACGGTCTACGGCCGCAGCCTGCCCGACGCGCCCGAAGAAAACATCGAATACCGGCGCTTCAACCTGCTCTGCGACGACTTCGCCACCCTCGAAGCCCATCTCAATGTAGACGCGCTGATCTACGCGGCGGGTCTGGGGCGCATCGCCCCCTACGAACAGCTCACCGACATGGAGATCACAACCCTGTTCCGCACCAATGCGGAGGGCTTTGCGCGGGTGCTGCGCATGTTTATGCCCCGCTTGCTTACGGCAAGGCCCTTCTACTGCGCGGTGCTGGGCTCCATCGCGGGGCTGATGTCCTCGCCCATGTTCGCCGGCTACGGGGCCAGCAAGGCCGCTGTGGCCAGCCTGTGCGAGTCGGTAAACGCCGAGCTGACCGCCCAGGGAAGCCCCAACCGGGTGCTGAACGTGTCCCCCGGGGCCATCGCGGGCACATGCTTCTACGGCGGCGCGGACGAACCCGAAAAGGCCCACGCGCTGGCGGAGGAGATCGTTTCCCGCATGGTGAGCCGCGAGACGCTGTGGATTCCCAAATATGAGGAGACCTACCGCGAGGTGCTGAGCCGCTATCGTGCCGACCCGGAGCGCTTCGGCGTGGAGAGCTGGAACTACAAGCAGCAGAGCGGCCGCGCATCGGACAAGCCCCGGGGGAAGGTGGGCTTCCTCAGCGGCACCTTCGACCTGTTCCACATCGGCCATCTGAACCTGCTGCGCCGGGCGAAGCAGTACTGCGACTATCTGATCGTGGGCGTGCACCCGCCGGGCTCCTCCCACAAGAACAAGCCGACCTTCATCCCGCTGGAAGAGCGCATGGAGATCGTCGGCAGCATCAAATACGTGGACAAGGTGGTCGTGACGCTGGACGAGGACGACGAGATGTACCAGCTCTACCCCTACGACTACCTCTTCGTGGGCAGCGACTACAAGGGCACGGAGCGCTTCAACCGCTACGAGCGCGAGCTGACCCCGCTGGGCGTACAGATCGTCTACTTCCCCTACACCCAGGGCACCAGCAGCACCCAGCTGCGCGAGGCCCTGGAGCGCAAGTGAACCAAAGGAAGGTGCGTCATATATGAACATCGCGCTGATCATCGCGGGCGGCAAGGGCATGCGCATGCATCAGGAGATCCCCAAGCAGTTCCTCACCGTGAACGAAAAGCCGGTCATCGTCTACACCATGGAGGCGTTCCAGAAGCACGCCGACGTCGACGCCATCGCCGTGGTGTGCATCGCGGGCTGGGAGAACATCCTCTCCGCCTACGCGCGGCAGTACGGCATCACGAAGCTCAGGCACATCATCCCCGGCGGCGAGAACGGCCAGGATTCCATCCGCAACGGCGTGCTGGAGCTGGAGAAGCACTACAACCGGGACGATCTGGTGCTGGTGCACGACGCGATCCGGCCCATGCTGTCTGCGGACATCATCTCCGACTGCATCGCCACCGCCACCCAGTACGGCTCGGCCATCGCCGTGGTTCCCTGCCAGGAGGCCATGCTGGAGACCACCGACCAGGTTTCCACCTGCGCAAGCTACCCCCGCCAGAACCTGAAGCGCACTCAGACCCCCCAGGCCTTCCCCATCGGGGTGCTGGCCGACGCGCACCGCGAGGCGCTGGAAAAGGGCATCACCAACTCCATCGCGTCCTGCACGCTGATGGTGGAGCTGGGCCGCACGATCTACTTCTCCCACGGCTCCGAAAAGAACATCAAGCTCACCACGCCGGAGGACATCGACATCTTCCGGGCGCTGCTGAGCCTGAACGGGCGCTGAGGAGGTCAACTGTGAACATCCATCATCCGCTGCTGGCGGAGGAACTCCAAAACATCGCCGCGCTGAACCGGCCCTGGGATGATCTGGCAGGCAAGACCGTGGCCGTCACCGGCGCAACCGGGCTGGTGGGCAGCTACCTGCTGCGCGCGCTGGACGCGATCGACCGGGCGCATAGCCTGAAGCTTCGCCTGATCGCGCTGTGCCGGAAACCGGAGGCCGCGAGGAAACGCCTGTCCGGCATGGAGAGCCTGCGCATTCTGCCCTACGACGCATGCGCGCCGCTGGACGGACGCTGGCAGGCCGACTACATCGTGCACGCCGCGTCGAACGCCCACCCGCTGGCCTTCTCCACCGACCCGGTGGGCACCATGCAGGCGAATCTGCTGGGCACGATGCAGCTGCTGGAGCACGTCCGCGCCACCGGCGGGCGGCTGCTGTTCCTCTCCACGGGAGAAATCTACGGCGAGAACCCATCTCTTGCAAGCTTCGACGAGCACAGCTTCGGCAGCGTCGACCCCATGCGCTTCCGCGCCTGCTACCCGGAGAGCAAGCGCGCCGCAGAGACGCTGTGCGCCAGCTACGCCCAGCAGTACGGCGTGGACGCGCTCGTCGCCCGGCTCACCTACACCTACGGGCCGACGATCACCGCTGAAAACAGCCGCGCCGACGCGCAGTTTCTGAGATGTGCGCTGGAGGGCCGGGATATCGTGCTCAAGAGCCCCGGAACGCAGGTTCGATCCTACTGCTACGCCGCGGACACCGCCTCGGCGCTGCTGACGCTGATGCTGCGGGGCGAAGCGGGCGAGGCCTACAACGTGGCCAACCCGGACTGCAGCCCGTCCATCCGGGAATATGCCCAGACGCTTGCCGATCTCGCGGGCGTGCAGCTCATATTCGACCTGCCCCCCGAGGCCGAGCGCGCGGGCTACTCCGCCGTGACCCGGGCGGTACTCGATCCCGGAAAGCTGATGAATCTGGGCTGGCGCGCCCAATACGACCTGCGCGAGGGACTTTCCCACACGCTGGAGATCAGTCGCTGAAGCAAAAAATCCAACCGATTTTGCTCGGTTGGATTTTTACGTCCGTCAGACCTGGCCGCACATCTGCCGCACCAGCTGGAGCGTGCGCTGCCAGTCGCCGTCGGGACTCTGCTCCCGCAGGCGCACCTCCAGGCGGTCGGCCATGTCCGAAACCTGCTCCCGCCTGCGCCGCACGTAGTCGGAATGCTCGTCGAAGGTGCCGGACACCACCAGCGCAAGCACCCGCCCCGCCATGTTCAGAATCTCCACGTCGGGCAGGCTCTGCTGGCGGATGTGGCGGTCGATGCGCTCCAGCGCGCGGGTGAGCAGGTCGTCCATGGCGTACTCCGCCGCCAGCTCCAGTATCTCGTCCAGCGCCTCCGGCTCCCGGCTGAAGCGCAGCATCAGCGCGTTGGCGTACTCCCGCAGCCAGCGCAGCTCGAAGGAGGAATCCACGCGCAGCGCCTCGTACTCCTCCAGCACGCCCTCGTCGCGCAGGCGCTTGCGGCTGCAGCCGTGCTGCATGAACACGTCCTTGGCCACGGTCTCGTCGGCGGTAAGGCTGGTCACGCGACGGTCGGGATCCCCTGCGGGCGCTTCATCGTAGGCGGCATCGGCTTCGGGATCGCTGTCGCCGTCATTCTCGTCCCAGCCCTGCCGGGCCTGCTGCTGCCACTCCTGCGGACGCTCCGCGTTGCGGAAGAAGACCACACTGGCCATGTGCATGTAGGCGCTCAGGAAGAAATTTGCGACTGCCATCGCCAGCACGCACAGCGCCATGAGCACGATCATGGCAACCAGCGCGGCATCGCGGCCCAGCACCGCCAGAAGCGGCGCGGCAAGCAGCGACACCGCATAGATCGGAACCATGGTCAGCAGCATCCAGCCGATGAAGCTGAACTGCAGGCAAAACAGCCTGCCCTTGCGGCCCTGCATGCACTCCTTGCTCGCATTCAGCGCCTCCATCACGCCCATTTCGGGATGCTGCGCCAGGATGTAGTCCGCCATGGCGTAGCGATAGCCTGCGATGATGCCGGGAATCACCAGCAGCAGCGACCAGGCGAACACGATCAGCGAGCGCAGAATACTCATGCCCACGCACTTCCAGTAGATCCCCTTCGGGAACAGCATGCCCGCACGGGGCGTTTCACCGTCCAGCACGCGGCAGCCCAGGCCGTAGAGCCCCACGTTCACCCAGGAGCCCATGAACAGCGCCCACAGGCCGCTGCATGCGCTGAGCGTGGCCAGGATGGTCAGCATCCTGCGCAGCTGCGCGTTCGCCGCGCCGTTCAGATTCGAGCCGACGTCGAGGATGGTGCTGACGCTCAGACCGCCGCCTGCGCCCAGCAGCGTCGCCAGCAGCAGCATCAGCGCCATCCTCTTCCACTTTCCCCGCAGCGCTTCGCGGGCCTTTTCGCGAAAATCCGATGCAAACATGGTTTCCCTCCACAGAAGATTCCAGAGTTTCAGTTTCCGTCCCTGTCCGCCCACTATAACACAGTTTTCCCCGCATGACAAGAACGGGTGCAAAAAGAGGAACCTTGAAGGCTCCTCTTGAACAAATTCTGCGCTCAGTACAGCTTGAAGTTCGTCCACGCGTCCTGATAGGCGCTCTCGCCCTCGCCCAGATCCTCCACGTACTCCTTGGTCGCCAGCAGCTCCCCGGGAATCTGGAAGCAGTCCATGGCGGCGAAGTCGGGATC
>CAMBWJ010000095.1 GCA_945871545.1 uncultured Clostridia bacterium
AGAAAAGCATTTGTCGTATACATATTCGCGTGTGCGTTAACGCTGCATCAAATTCACTTTCAGGAGGTTATCGCTATGAAAATTGTCAACAATCCCAACATGAAGACCATCAAGGATAAGAAGCTCGTCGTCGGTGCGGACTTCGCTGGTTACCCGCTGAAGGAGGCCATCTGCAAGCATCTGCGTGCAAAGGGCTGGGAGATCGAGGATCTGGGCGTCAAGAACGAGAATGACAACGGCCCCGAGAACATGTTCCACCGCGTCGGTCTGCGCGTCGGCGCAAAGATTTCCGAGGGTGAGTACGAGCGCGCGCTGATCTTCTGCGGCACCGGCATGGGCATTCACATCGCGGCCAGCAAGTGCCCGCACGTGCACGCCGCCGTCGTGGAATCCGTTCCGGCGGGCCTGCGCGCCATCACCGGCAACAACTGCAACGTCCTCGCCATGGGCGGCTTCTATGTCGCGCCGCAGATGGGCATCGAAATCGCCGAGGCCTACCTGAACAACGACTTCGGCACCGGCTACGAGTGGTGGCCGAACTTCTTCGAGTTCCACGATCTCGCCGTCAAGGAGCTGGAGGCCTTCGATTACGAGGCGTTCAAGGCCAACGGATTCCAGACCGAGACCACCGAGGTTCCGCTGCCGAACGTCATGAACGATCGTCCCGACTGGAGAAAGTAACGGCAATAAGACCCCTGATCGCGCCCTTTCCGATGGATTGGGCGCTTTTGATGTTTGTCGCGCGATGAAAGGAAGCATCATCGTCAGCAGCGAGAATCCGATGCGCCTGGAGGACGAGCTCGCCCTGTGCGATCCGATCGACTGCGCCGGGTCGCCTCCATTCGGACGCAGCAGAATCAGGCGGTCAGAACGGCTGCGAAGCTCCGCGCAGATTGTGCAGTGCATCTTGCACCGTGCCGCAAGCCGTGGTAAAATTTAAGAAAACGCACTGGGAGATGGATTCGATGCGTCCGGAATGGGAAGGCCGACTGAACAACTGGCTTGCAACCCTGGAGAGGGAATTCTATGAGCCGCTGGGCGAGCTTGCCCTGGAGGGCTTTTGCACCTATGACCTGCTCGATCCCGCCGAGGCGGAGCAGCATGCCTTCGCGCCCATGCCCGTGGGCACGGCCTGGGGCCGCACCTGGGAGTACTGCTGGCTGCGGGGGGACATCGTGCTGGACGCGCGCGCCCGGGGGCAGAAAATCGTGATGGATCTGCGCGTCGGCGGCGAGGCCACGCTGTTTGTGGACGGCAAGGTCTTCGGAACCCGCCGCGCGGAGTGGGTACATGTGCCCCACCACTACATCTGCGACCAGATCCTGACCAGCGATGGACAGCCGGGCCAGCGCTTCCACCTGCTGATGGAGGCCTATGCGGGCCACGACTACCCGGAGCGCAGCTTCAATACCTGCGCCACAGGCCCGGTGCGCGACGGCGACTACGAGCCCCGGGACGAGCAGGAGCTTCGCCAGGTAATTGGCAGGAGCAGCTGGGGCGTCTGGCACGAGGAGGCTTACCAGCTGTGGCTGGACGCGACCACCCTGCGCGACCTGCTCTCCGTGACGGATGACACCTCCCTGCGCGCCGCGCGCATCGAGGACGCGCTGGAGGCCTTCACGCTGGCGGTGGACTTCGAGCAGCCCCGTGAGGGTCGCCTGCGCGACTACGTGCGCGCCCGGGAGCTGCTCCGGCCCGCGCTGGAGGCCCGCAACGGCAGCACCATGCCCCGCTTCGCCGCCATCGGCAACGCCCACATCGACATGTGCTGGCTGTGGCCCTATCGGGAGACCCAGCGCAAGGTGGCCCGCACCTTCGCCCAGCAGCTTCGCCTGATGGAGCTCTACCCCGACTACAAATTCATCCAGAGCCAGCCGCAGACCTACCTGATCTGCAAGCAGCTCTATCCCCGGCTCTACGAGCGGGTGAAGGAGAAGATTCGCGCCGGACAGTGGATCGCCGACGGCAGCATGTGGGTCGAGCCGGACACCAACATGACCTCCGGCGAGAGCCTCATCCGCCAGCTGATCCACGGCAAGCGCTTCTATAAGGAGGAGTTCGGCGTGGACTGCCGCCTGCTGTGGCTGCCGGACAGCTTCGGCTACAGCGCCGCGCTGCCGCAGATCCTCAAGGGCTGCGGCGTGGAGCACCTGACCACCCAGAAGATCTTCTGGACCTACAACGGCGCGGACCGCTTCCCCTACCACTACTTCACCTGGCAGGGCATGGACGGCAGCGAGATCACCACCTTCCTGCACATGGACTACACCTCCCGCACGGACGTGGCCACCGTCGTCGGGCGCTGGCGCGACCGGGTGCAGAAGCGCGACCTGAGCCGCTTCCTGCTGCCCTTCGGCTACGGCGACGGCGGCGGCGGTCCCTGCCGCGACCACATCGAATACGCCCTGCGCGAGCGCGATCTGGAGGGTGCGCCCCGGGTGGAATTTGAAGCGCCCCAGGCCTTCTTCGAGGACTGCGCCCGGGACGGCGCGCCCGCCAACCGCTACGTGGGCGAACTGTACTTCCAGTGCCATCGCGGCACCTACACCAGCCAGGCCGCCATCAAGCGCGGCAACCGCAAGAGCGAGCTGGCGCTGCGCGAGGCGGAGATGTGGTCTGTGGCGGCGCAGGATCGCCTCGCCTACCCCGCTGAAGCGCTGGATCGCTGCTGGAAGGGCGTGCTGCTCAACCAGTTTCACGACATCCTGCCGGGCAGCAGCATCGCCCGGGTGTACCAGGAGGCGCGGAAGCTGTACGATGAAATCCTCGCCGATGCGGAACAAATCACGGATCGTTCCTGCCGCAGCCTGACCTCCGGCGCGGGCAGGACATACTTCAACAGCCTGTCCTGGCCCCGCACTGCGCTGGTTCGGACGGAGCGCGGCTACGGAAGGGTAATCATACCACCCTGCGGCTGGACCTCCCGGGTGGACGAATTCCCGCCCGCCGTGCCCGTGACCGCAGCGCTGGAGGATGGCGAAGTCGTGCTGGGCAACGGTCTGCTGACCCTGCGCATCAACGCCCGGGGCGAGCTTACCGAATGCCGGGATGCGCAGGGGCACAGCCGCATCAACGGCAGGGCGAACGTGCTGAAGCTGTACAAGGATGTGCCGCGGCTGTTCGACGCGTGGGACATCGACAGCAACTACCTGCGCAGCCCCATTGCGCTGGAGGATGCGGGCAGCCTCTCCATCGTCGAGGCCACGCCCTGGCGGGCCGTGGTGGAGGTGAAGCGCCGGGTGGATACCTCCGACTGGACGCAGCGCATCTCCCTGGAGGCCGGGCGCATGCAGATCGACTTCGAGACGCAGGTGGACTGGCATGAGAAGCACCGCCTGCTGAAGGTGGCCTTCCCCACCGGCATCCACGCCGACGAGGCCCTCAACGAGATTCAGTTCGGCTACGTCAAGCGTCCCACCCACCGCAGCCGTCCCTACGACGCGGACCGCTTCGAGGTGTGCAACCATCGCTACACCGCGCTGTGCGACGAAAATCGCGGCGCGGCGGTGCTCAACGAGAGCAAGTACGGCGTGAGCATGCTGGGCAACGAGATCGACCTCACGCTGCTGCGCGCGTCCACCAGCCCCGACCTGCACGCCGATCAGGGCGTACACCGCTTCACCTACAGCTATTACCTCTGGGACGGCCCCTTCGCCCAGTGCGACGTGGTGCGCGCGGGCTACGAGCTGAACCTGCCCGTGTCCGTTGCGGATGGCGCAGCGGAGGACTTCTCGCTGCTGTCCGTGGACGCGCCGAATGTGATCGTCGAGACCGTGAAGGCCGCCGAGGACGGCAGCGGCGACACGATCCTGCGCCTGTACGAGAGCAAGCACGCCTCCTGCGACGCTGTGCTGACGCTGCACCTGCCCGCCGCATCGGTCTGGACCTGCGACATGCTGGAAAACATCCAGGATGCACTGCCGGTCGGGGATGGCCGCGTAAGGCTGTCCTTCCGGCCCTTCGAGGTCAAGACCCTGCGCCTGCGACGCGCATGACATGAAAAGACACCCCGTTGCCATCTCCCGGACATTGTACGCGCCGGGAAAGTGACAGCGGGGTGTATTTATATCTGGATGGAAGCGCTGTGCAGCCATCCGTCAATGGGCTCAGGTCAGGTCGTTTTCGTCAAACAAATCGCCGCACTCGGGGCAGAACTTCGGCGGGTGCGCCGGATCGGCGGGCTGCCAGCCGCACTTGTCGCAGCGGTAGAGGGGCGCGCCCGCGGGCTTCTTTGCACCGCACTCCGCGCAGAACTTGCCCTTGTTCACCGCGCCGCAGGTACAGGTCCAGCCCTCGTCGGCGGGCTTCTTCGCGCCGCACTCGGGACAGAACTTGCCCGTGACCGTCGCGCCGCAGGAACACTTCCAGCCCGCCTGGGGTTCCGGCTTCTTTGCGCCGCACTCCGGGCAGAACTTGCCCGTGGCCGTCGCGCCGCAGGCGCACTTCCAGCCTGCCGCAGGCTGCTGGGCCGGTGCGCTCTGCTGCTGCGCGCCCATCTGGAACAGCTGCGCTGCGTTCATGCCGCCGCCCTGGGCCATGTTCATGCCCATGAAGCCGGTGAATGCGCCGCCTGCGTTCTTCGCCGCGTCCTGCATGGCCTGAGCCTGCGCGCCCACCAGGTGCGCCGCCGCCATGTTGGGGTTGCGGAAGGTCGCGTTGCGCTGCAGCTCCTTGATCATGGCCTCGTCCTCCTCGGAGGCCTTGACGGAGTTCACGCCGAAGGACACGATCTCCACGCCGCGCAGGTTCGCCCACTTCTCCGAGAGCACCTCGTTGAGCGCGTCGGCAATCTCCATGGTGTGTCCGGGCAGGCTGCTGTAGCGGATGCCCATGTCGGAGATCTTCGCAAAGGCGGGCTGGAGCGCGGTCAGCAGCTCGCTCTTGAGCTGGCTGTCGATGCGGTCGCGGGTGTATTCGCCCTCCACATTGCCGCAGACGTTTGCGTAGAACAGCATGGGGTTCACGATGCGGTAGCTGTACTCGCCGAAGCAGCGGATGGAGATGTCCACATCCAGGCCGATGTTCGCGTCCACAACGCGGAAGGGCACCGGGCTGGGCGTGCCGTACTTGTTGCCCAGAATCTCCTTGGTGTTGAAGAAGTACACCCGCTGATCCTTGCCCGCCTGGCCGCCGAAGGAGAAGCGCTCGAAGGTGGCCTTCAGGATCGACATGGCCTTCTCCCCGCTGAACGCGCCGTAGAACAGGCTGGGCTCACCGTTCAGGTCAAACACATACTCGCCGGGCTCGGCGCAGAAATCCACCACCTTGCCCTGGTCCACGATCAGCATGCACTGGCCGTCGGCCACCGCGATCACGGAGCCGTCGGTGATGACGTTATCGTCCTCGGTGCGGCTGCCGCCGAAGCGGCTCTTCGTCTTTTTCATCGCACGCGCCGCCAGCACGCTCTCCGGCAGCGCGTCCACATAGAAATACTCCTTCCACTGGCCGGCCATGGTGCCGCCAATGGCGTTCAGTCCCGCGCGAATCAGGCCCATCTTTCATTTCCTCCCGTCAGTTCTTTTTCGGCTGTTCTTCCTTCTTCGGCTGCTCGATCTTCCTGCGCTCCGTCCGCTCATAGAGGAAGTGATCGGTCTTCACATCCAGCTGGAAGGAGCCTTCGCGCACGTAATTCGACGCTGCGCTCTCATACGCAGCCTGCTTGAGCTGGCCCTTGAGCACGCCGACCACGACCAGCGCGACGATCAGCGCTGCGATCACCGCGATCAGGATCGTGCCGCTGCCGATGGCGTCCGCCAGAGCGAGTATCAGCGCAGCCAGCGCCAGCACGCCGGCGAACACGCCGCCGCCCCAGAGCAGGGACTTCTTCGTATCGGCGGGCACGTCGCAGGTGAGCTTGCCGGTCTGGCCGTTGATGGCGAAGGTGTAGGTCTTGCCCTCCTTCTCCGTGGTGATCAGCCACACGGGCATCAGCACCGGCGTGGCCGTGCCGTTGTCCGAATGAATGCTGCGGCTGCGCTCGGAAACGCTGGAATAGCCGTTCACCGTGTCGCGCATGGCCTGGGAGACGCTCGTTTCCACGCGCTCCACCGCGCGCTTCTCGCAGGCAGCCGCGTCCACGTCGGCGTGATCCGCCATCGCACCCGCCAGCACCGCAGGCTGGAAGGGCACCGCCGCACTCAGATCGTAGGGCTCCAGCGATTCGGTGATCTTATCGTCCAGCTTCTCGCTGCCGTCTACGGGGATACTGTCAAAGCCCATGCGTCCGCTGCGCCGCACGAGGTAGTACTTCGTGCGGGTGATCTCCCAGTCGCCCCTGCGCTCGGTGTTGCGCTTCTCCGCGTCATAGACGACGTCCGCCTGCGCGTCGCAGTCGAACAGCCAGTAGGGCACGTACAGCTTGCGCATCTCGGCGATGCGGTTGCGGCTCTGCAGGAAGATGTTCGGCAGCAGGCGTTTGCCCTTGAAGTACTCCTCAAACTGCTTCTGGGCATCCTCCTTCGTGACCCTGAAGGGAATCACCTTCTCCGGCTTCACGCCGCCCGCAATGCGCTCGGGCAGGATGGTGGGGCTGCCGCAGTAGGGGCACTCCGTGGCGGTGGTGGTGTCCTCGGTCATCAGCTCCGCGCCGCAGCTCTTGCAGATATAGGCCTGCATCTGCGCCGCCTCGCTCGCGTCGAAGGCCTCCGCGCGGTGTTCAAACTCCAGTTTGTCGATGCTCTCGCTGGCGCTCAGGGCCTGGATCGCATCCGGCTCGTAGCTGTTGCCGCAGGACGCGCACTCCAGCTTGCCGCTCGCGCCGCCGTAGGCCAGCGGTGCGCCGCAGCAGGGGCAGTTATATGTAGCGGTACTCATAATTTGTTCCCCCTCATTCTCACGTACTGAATCCATCATCCGAAAAACGCGCCTCCTGCCTCAGTTTAACACAGCAGGAGGCGCACCGTCAATCAGTTTTCAGCTTCAAAGTGCATCAGCATGGAATCGAAGTAGTTCATGTCGAAGCCCTGCTCCGTGCAGACCGCTTCGAGGATGTTGCCGTAGTAGTCCACAA
>CAMBWJ010000096.1 GCA_945871545.1 uncultured Clostridia bacterium
GGAAGCAAGGCTGCAAATGAAGGCGCATACACAGACGTATGTAACTGAAATTTGCAGCCGCAGCTGACGCAGTAAGCAAAAATGCCAACCAATTTCGTTCTTTCAGTGGGCATTTTTGCGTTTGTGGGCTTTGTCAGTCGTCTGCGGCGGGGTGAAGGCACCCCGCCCTACAGCTATGCAGGGGCGATCTCCCCGTTTTGAGACAGCCCCCATTTCCCAAAAGGAGTGTGTATCATGAAACAGAAACTCGCAACCGCATTGGCCCTGATCCTGATTCTGACCACGGTCTGCGGCCTGTGCGCTGGCGCGGAATCCGCCCCGGCGGATGGCCTGTACACCATCGGCGTGACCTCCAGCACGAAGATGTTTAAGGTCGTGGACTGCGCGCTGCGCGTGGAGGACGGGAAGATGACCGCCGTGCTCACCCTCAGCGGCGTGGGCTACGGCTATGTGTACGCAGGAACGTCCGCCGAGGCGGAAGCCGCGCCCGAGGAGGACTGGTCGCCCTACGTGCCCAACTGGGACGGCAAGTACACCTACGCCATCGAGATCCCCGCGCTGGATGCCGAAGTCGCCGTCTGCGGCTTCTCCATGAAGTATCAGAAGTGGTACGACCGCACGCTGGTGTTCAATTCCGCCACGCTGAGCCCCCGCACGAGCGTCGCCCCCGACGGCGTGTACGACGGCGCGCTGCACTCCGACGGCGCAATCGACGGCCTCAACTGCGTGCTCACCGCCCGGGACGGCGCGATGAACGTGGAGCTTGCCGATGGCGTGCAGGCGCTGCGCATCGGCGGCGCGGAGTATGCCGCGGAGGATGGCAGGCTGTCCTTCCCGCTGGAGTCTCTGGACCTGCGCACCGCAGTTGAGGTGCAGCAGAGCGACGCCTGGAGCGCATGCTGGCTGCGCATCGACAGCGCAGAGCTGAGCGACCACAGCGTGACCGCCGCCGACGGCGTGTACACCGTGGAGGTCAGGACCGACTCCAACCTGCTGAAGATCACCAGCTGCGTGCTCAGCATCCGAAACGGCGCAATGACCGCCATGCTCACCGCCGCCAACAGCAATTACGATTACCTGTACCTGGGCCTTGCCAAGGACGCGCCCAACGACGAGGCCGCCTGGATCGCAGGTTCCCCGGACGCCAGCGGCGCTTACACCTACGTGGTGTCCATCCCCTCGCTGGACAACGAAATTTCCGTGGCCACCCACTCCGCCAAGAAGTCGCTGTGGTACGACCGCGCCATCACCCTGGACTCCGCGACCCTGCAGAGCCTGTCCTGACCAAAGAAACGAGGTAAGTAACGATGAAGAAGCACACCAAGCGCCTGATCGCCCTGCTCGTGCTGCTGGCTATACTGCTGGGCACCTGCTGCATCGCCGAGCTGCCCCTGAGCAGTGCGGAGGTCACCTTCGATCCTGATTCAACCCTCGATCCCGACGCAACCCTCGACCCCGACGCGACCCTCGACCCCAACGCGACTCTCGATCCCGACGCGACTCTCGATCCCGACGCGACTCTCGACCCCGACGCGACCGAAACGCCCGAGGTCACCGGCGAGCCCGACGCATCCCCCGAGCCCACCGAGATCCCCGGCCTGGACGGCACCACCTCTCCGGTGGACAGCTCCACCACCCTGGCCGACGGCGTCTACGCGCCCGAGAGCTTCGACTTCTCCGGCGGCTCCGGCAAGACGAGGATCACCTGCTCCAAGGTGACCGTGTCCGGCGGCAAGGCCAGTGCCACCATCGCCTTCAGCAGCTCCAGCTACGAGTACGTGAAGGCCGGCGGCGGCAAGTACTACGCCAGCATCGTGGACGGCAAGTCCACCTTCACCATTCCGGTGGCGCTGAACAAGGACAACGCCATCATCGGCATGACCAGCGCCATGTCCACCTACCGTGAGATCGCCTACACGATCCATGTGACCCTGACGGAGACCGTCGCGCCCACCGACGCTCCCGTGGAGACCGAAACTCCCGACGTGACCGAGACCCCCGATGTGACCGGTACCCCCGTTCCCGAGGAGTCCCCCGCCCCCATCGAGGACGGCGACTACGACACCCCCGTGGACTCCAGTTCCTCCATGTTCAAGGTCGTCGCCTGCAGGCTGACGGTCAGGGACGGCAAGTACACCGCCACCATCACCCTCTCCGGCACCGGCTACGACCTGCTCTACCTGGGCTCCGCCGAGGCTGCCGCCGCTGCGGATCCCTCCGCGTACATCCCCTTCGTGCCCAACGCCGAGGGCAAGTACACCTACAGCTTCCCGGTGGAGAAGCTCGATCTGCCCATCGCCATCGCGGCCCACTCCATCAGCAAGGATACCTGGTACGACCGAACCCTCACCTTCAAGTCTGAGGGCATGGAGAAGGTGGAGAAGCCCGTCGAGGACGGCGAATACGACACCCCCGTGGACTCCAGTTCCGCCATGTTCAAGGTCGTCGCATGCAGGCTGACGGTCCGGGATGGCAAGTACAGCGCCACCATCACCCTCTCCGGCACCGGCTACGATGTGCTCTATCTGGGCACCGCCGAGGCTGCCGCCGCTGCAGATCCCTCCCGATACATCCCCTTCCTGCCCAACGCCGAGGGCAAGTACACCTACACCTTTCCGGTCAGCAAGCTCGACACCCCCATCGCCATCGCGGCCCACTCCATCAGCAAGGACAGCTGGTACGACCGCAGCCTCACCTTCAAATCCGAGGGCATGGAGAAGGTGGAAACCGAGCCCACCGCCACGCCGGTTCCCACGGCGACCCCCACCCCCGAACCCACCCCGACCCCCGAGGCCGATCTGAGCGGCTCCACCAGCAGGGTGGACAGCACCACCACCCTTTCCGACGGCACCTACACCCCGGACAGGTTCTCCTTCTCCGGCGGCACCGGCAAGGTGAAGATCAGCTGCCCCAAGGTGACCGTCTCCGGCGGCAAGGCCAAGGCCACGCTGGTCTTTGACAGCCCGAATTACAGCTACGTCAAGGCCAACGGCAGCAAGTACTACGGCTCCCACGGCGGCAGCAGCTCCACCTTCGAGATTCCGGTGAAGCTCAACGCCAACAACCGCATCATCGGCATGACCACCGCCATGAGCGTGGATCATGAGGTGGAATACACCATCTACGTCTACATCAAGGCTGCGGATGAAGCCGCACAGGCCGCTGAAGAGGCGGGTGCGCCGGAGATCGCGGGCCTGAGCTACGTATCCTCCGACGAAATCGAGAGCGCCGCACTGTTCGCCATCTACCGCTACGAGGGCGGCTTCACCCTGATCGACGTGGTGGACGGCGGACGCTACCTGCTGATTCCCGAGGGTGCGGAGCTTCCCGCGGGCACCGAGGAGGAGGCGACGCTGATCCAGCTGCCGGTGCAGAGCGCCTACGTGGCCTCCGAGAGCGCCATGGCGCTGATCGACGGCATCGAGATCCCCGCCGAGACCGACCCGGTGCAGCTCAGCGGCTGCGAAAACCTCAGCCTGAACCGCATGACTGCGGAGCAGCTCAGCTTCGCCGGCGCATGGACCGCCCCCGACTACACGACGCTTCTGATGTCCGGCTGCGACCTGGCCATCCTGCCCGAGACCTTCTCCGAGGCAGAGAGCATCTCCGAAACGGATCGCACCGTCGCCGCAGAGGTGCGCGAGCGCCTGAGCCTGCTGGGCGTGCCCTTCGTCACGGACTGCTCCGCCCTTGAGGAAACCGAGCAGGGCCGTCTGGAGTGGATCAAGGTCTACGGCGCGATCCTCGGCTGCGAGGACGCGGCGAATGCTGCCTATGCAGCCGCCGTCGCCGCGCTGAACGCCTGATTTGAAACAATCGCTGCGGCAGCTCCGTATGGCTGCCGCAGCCTTCCCATGGAGGTACAAATGATGAAAAAAAGCATCCTGTGCATCGCGCTGTGCATCCTGCTGGCGCTGGGCGCTCTGCCCTCCATCGCGGAGGAAAAGCCGGATTTTGCCGGTCTGAAATACGAATCCAGCATGAACCTGGTCTACGCCACGGGCTTCTCCGTGGACTACTACGAGGGCGGCTATGCGCTGATCGACGTGAAGGACAGCGCCCGGTACCTGGTCGTGCCCGAGGGCATGCCGGTGCCGGAGGGCCTGGACGCGGACGTTCGCATCCTCCAGCAGCCCCTCGACCGCATCTATCTTGCGGCAACCTCCGCCATGGCGCTGTTCGACCGCCTGGACGCACTGGACTCCATCCGCCTGGTGGGCACCGCCGCATCGGGCTGGTACATCGACAACGCCGTGGCCGCCATTGAGCGCGGCGACATGCTCTTCTCCGGCAAGTACAGCGAACCGGACTACGAGCTGATGATCAACGAGGGCTGCGACCTGGCCATCGAATCCACGATGATCCTGCACAGCCCCAAGGTGCAGGAGATGATCGAGCTGCTGGGCATCCCGGTGTTCATCGACCGCTCCAGCTACGAGAATCACCCCCTGGGCCGCACCGAGTGGATCAAGCTCTACAGCGTGCTGACGGACAAGGAAACTGAAGCGGAAGCCTTCTTCGACACCCAGACCGCCATCATCGAGGAACTGAAGGACTTTGAGAACACGGAAAAGACCGTAGCCTTCTTCTACATCAGCTCCGACGGCACCGTGAACGTGCGCGCGTCCTGGGACTACATCGCCAGCATGATCGAGATCGCGGGCGGGCGATACATCTTCCAGGATCTCTCCGACCCGGAGAGCAACCGCTCCACCGTGAGCATGACGCTGGAGCAGTTCTACGCCGCCGCCGTGGACGCGGACTACCTGATCTACAACGCCGCCATCGACAATCCCCTGCCCAATGTGGACGCGCTGCTGGCCAAGAGCAACCTGTTCGCCGACTTCAGGGCGGTTAAGGAGGGCAACGTCTGGTGCACCGGCAAGTACCTCTATCAGGCCACCGACATCGTAGGCAGTCTGATCACCGACATCCACCACATGCTGACCGGTCAGGAGGAAGGCATGAACTTCATCTACAAGCTCAACTGACGGGAGAGGCGCAATGCAGACACAGAACAAGGTAAACCTACGGCGGCGCACGCGCTACGGCATCGTGTTTCTGGTGCTGGCCATCGACTTCTGCGCGATCATCGTGCTCAACATCAACGTCGGCAGCGTGCCGATTCCCATCGGAGAGATCGCGCGCATCCTGTTCAGGCGCAGCGGCGATCCCACGCAGGTGAGCATCATCTGGAAGATTCGCCTGCCGCGCATCCTGATGGCCGCGCTGCTGGGCGGTGCGCTGAGCCTGTCGGGCTTCCTGCTGCAGACCTTCTTCGCCAACCCCATCGCAGGCCCCTTCGTGCTGGGCATCTCCTCGGGCGCAAAGATGGTGGTGGCGCTAACCATGATCTACTTCCTGGATCACTTCAACCGCGTGTCCTCCTGGACGCTGATCGTCGCCGCCTTCATCGGCTCGCTCCTGTCGGTGGGCTTCATCCTGCTTCTGTCCCGGCGGCTCAAGCACATGGCGGTGCTGCTGGTGGCGGGCATCATGATCGGCTACATCTGCTCTGCCGTCACCGACTTCATCATCACCTTCGCCGAGGACAGCGACATCGTAAACCTCCACGGCTGGTCGCTGGGCAGCTTCTCCGGCATGAGCTGGGACGGCGTGGTCACCGCCGTAATCATCGTGGGCGTCACCTCCGCGCTGGTGTTTCTGCTGTCCAAGCCCATCGGAGCCTACCAGCTGGGCGAGGCCTACGCCCAGAGCATGGGCGTGAACATCAAGCTGTTCCGCGTGGCGCTGATCGTGCTCTCCAGCATCCTCTCCGCCTGCGTCACCGCCTTCGCCGGGCCCATCTCCTTCCTGGGCATCGCCGCGCCCCATCTGGTCAAGCGCAGCCTGAACACCTCCCGGCCGCTGGTGGTCATCCCGGCCACCTTCCTGGGCGGCGCGGTGTTCTGCATGGCCTGCGACCTGATCGCCCGCACGGTGTTCGCCCCCACGGAACTCAACATCAGCACCGTGACCTCCATCTTCGGCGCGCCGGTGGTCATCGGCATGATGCTGCGCCGCCAAAAGGAGAAGTAAACCGTGGCTGCATATTACTTTCAGACAAAAAACCTCGCCGTGGGCTACGACGGCCAGACCCTGATCCGCGACATCACCATCGACGTGGAAAAGGGCGAGATCGTCACCCTCATCGGCCCCAACGGCGCGGGCAAATCCACCATCCTCAAGAGCATCACCCGGCAGTTAAAGACCATCGCCGGAACGGTGGTCATCGACAACGCGGAGCTGAAGCGCTTATCCCTGAAGGAGCTGGCCACGCGCATGGCTGTGGTGCTCACCGAGCGCATGAAGCCGGAGCTGATGACCTGCCGGGACATCGTTGCCACCGGGCGCTATCCCTACACCGGGCGGCTGGGCATCCTGACCGCCGAGGACGAAAATAAGGTCGATTCCGCCATGGAGGCCGTGCACGCGCTGGAGCTCTCCGACCGGGACTTCAACGCCATCAGCGACGGCCAGCGCCAGCGCATTCTGCTGGCCCGGGCCATCTGTCAGGAGCCGGAGATCATCATACTGGACGAGCCGACCTCCTTTCTGGACATCCGCCACAAGCTGGAACTGCTGAGCATCCTGCGGGGCATGGCCAAGGAGAAGGGCATCACGGTCATCATGTCGCTGCACGAGATCGACCTGGCCCAGAAGGTCTCCGACAAGATCCTCTGCGTCAAGGGCGAGACCATCGAGACCTACGGCACCCCGGAGGAGGTCTTTGACGAGGACAACATCCGCGCGCTCTACGACATCGAGCAGGGCTTCTTCGACCCCTGCTTCGGCAGCATCGAACTGCCCCGGCCCATGGGAGAGCCAAGGATTCTGGTGCTCTCTGCCTGCGGCACGGGCATCCCGGTCTACCGGGCGCTCCAGAAGCGGAACCT
>CAMBWJ010000097.1 GCA_945871545.1 uncultured Clostridia bacterium
CCCTTCTTGCACTCGGCCTTCACCCGATCGGCCAGTTCCGCACTGGGCGCGCGGGTCTCCTTCGTCTCCGGGTTGACCCACAGCCCCTCGTAATCGCCGAAATTCGCGCAAATCTCCCAGTAGTCCTGGGGCACGAAGTTTTCGATCTCCAGATCGCGCTTCACGATCAGGTTCAGCGTGGGGGTCTGCACCCGCCCGATGGACAGATGGGCGTTGTAGCGCAGCGAGTAGGCCCGGGAGGCGTTCATGCCCACCAGCCAGTCCGCAACGCTGCGGCAGCGGGCAGATTCGTACAGCGCGTCGTAGCAGGACGCGGGCTTCAGCTCCTCAAAGCCCTTGCGGATGGCCGCGTCGGTCATGGAGGAGATCCACAGGCGCTCCACGGGCTTGGTGCAGCCGCATAGCTGATAGATGTAGCGGAAGATCAGCTCGCCCTCCCGCGCGCTATCGGTGGCGCAGATCACGGAATCGATCTTTGGGGAGTTGAGCAGCTTCGCGACGGTTTTGTACTGATCCATGGTTGCCGGGAGCGCCTTCAGCGGGATCGTATCGGGCAGCATGGGCAGGTCGTTCATGTTCCACTTCTGCCACTGGGGGTTCACCTCGCCCGGCTCGCACAGCGACACCAGGTGGCCCAGCGCCCAGGTCACCACGTAGTCCTCGCCGTATAGGTAGCCCTCGCCCTTATTCTTCACGCCCAGCACCCGGGCGATGTCCTTGCCCACAGAGGGCTTTTCCGCCACGATCAGCTTCTTCATTTTCATTCACTCTCCGGTATGCTATGATAGCAGCTTGAAGCCAAACTTGCAAGCGGGTTTCGGTGAAGCGGTCTGCGGTGCGGAATGGGAAAATTCGGTGAATCACGCGGCTGTGCTTGTAAAAACCATGCAATCATGCTACAATAACAGGTGGTATTGAAGCAAGAAAACGTTTGCCTATCCCGACAGACGAGCTTGGTCGACATGGCCGAATGGAGGATTACAATGGATACGAGAATTATTGTTCGCAAAGCTCTGGAGAACGGTCTGGTGGTTCCTGCATTCAACATTCCGCACCCGCCGATGCTGAAGGCGATCGTGCAGGCAGTTGTGGACGAGAACAGCGTGGCCATGATTCAGGTGGCGCGCCTGGAGTGGGAGAAGTTCGAGGCGGGCAGCCTGGAGAACATCGCGGATGAGTATGCCAAGTACGCCGTGGAGGGCCACACCCTGCTGCACCTGGACCACGTGCCGGTGATCGACGAGGATCACAAGGAAGTGGATTACCTGCCGATCATCCAGCGCGCCATCAACGCGGGCTACGGCTCCGTGATGGTGGATGCGTCCCGCCTGGATCTGGAGGGCAACATCAACGCCACCCGCGCGGTTGCGGAGCTTGCCCACGCCGCCGGAATCCCGGTGGAGGCCGAGCTGGGCGCGGTGATGGGCCACGAGACCAGCCAGCAGGCGATCCCCTACGAGGAGATCTTCGCCAAGAAGATGGGCTTTACCAAGGTGGACGAGGCCGTGCAGTTCGTGCGCGAGTCCGAGTGCGACTGGCTGAGCGTCGCCGTGGGTAGCGTGCACGGCGCCATCGCGGACAACCTGCTGGACAAGAAGAAGCCCGCCGCCAAGCTGGACGTTGAGCACATCGAGACCCTGCGCAACGCGCTGAACATCCCGCTGGTGCTGCACGGCGGCTCCGGCATCGAGAACGACTACATCACCCGGGGCATCAAGGCCGGCATCGCCAAGATCAACGTCGGCACCGAGCTGCGCCAGCCCTATGAGCGCGCCATGCGCGAAAGGAACGACGTGGAGTATGCCCGCGCGTGCGTCTACACCCGCTGCCGCGAGCTGATCCGCGACTTCCTGCACACCGCGGACGACGCGAAGATCCTCTACTGATCGAGAAACAGGCGCTCCCCGATATTCAAAAAGGGTATCGGGGAGTTTTTTGAACGAAGGAGGCAAATCATGGCGGAGGTTCGCAATTTTGAGGGAAGGGTCGCGCTGATCACCGGCGCGGGCGGCGGCATCGGCCGCGCGCTCACGCTGCGCCTTTCAAAGCTGGGCTTCCGGCTGGCGCTGCTGGGCCGCAGCATGGACAAGCTGCGCGCCGTTGCGGAGGCTGCCGGTCAGGCCGAGGGCGCGCTGCTGATCGCGGGCGACCTGGCGGATCCTGTCTTTGTGCAGGGCGTGATCGACAGAGTTGTGACTTATTTTGGAAGATTGGATGTTTTGGTGAACAATGCAGGCATCTGCTTCGTCAAAAATATGGAGGAGACCGGCTATGATGAGTTCGACGCGATGATGCGCACGAACGTCTACGCGCCCTATCTGCTCTGCCGCGACGCCATCGCGCCGCTGCGCAGGTCCGACTGCCCGACCATCATCAACATCGGCTCGGTGGTGAGCCACAAGGGCTATCCCACCCAGTCGGCCTACGGCACCGCCAAGCACGCGCTGCTGGGCATGACCAAGGCGCTGGCGGCGGAGGTCTACCGGGACGGCATCCGGGTGCACATCATCTGCCCCGGCGCAGTCAACACCGAGATGGCGCGCACCGTCTCCCGCCCGGACATCGACATGAACGCGTTGATCGGCGTGGAGGACATCGCCGACACGGCGGAGTTTCTGCTGACCCATCGCGGCAACGCCGTGGTGGACGAGGTGCAGCTGCACCGCATCGGCAAGCAGCCGTTCTGACGGCGCGAAGTAAACAAAGGAAAGAAGGTTGAACGCTTGAAACGATTCCTGAGCGCCCTGCTGATTGCGGCGCTGATGCTGAGCTCCACCGCAGCCCTGGCCACGAGCCTGACCGGTGCGGAGGCCCTGGGTCTGGTGGACTCGGGGGAGAATTCGGGCCTGTCCGGCAACTATCCTACGTTGCACGTGGGCTCCAGGGACGGCGACGACGCGGCGGCCTATGTGGTCATGCTGCAGAACCGCCTGCAGGAGCTGGGCTACCTCTCCAGCGCCGCCGACGGCCAGTACGGCCAGCTGACGGAGTCCGCCGTGCTCGCCTTTCAGGAGGAGAACGGCCTGACCCCCACCGGTGTGGCGGACGATTCCACCCAGAGCATCCTCTACTCCAGCGCGGCCAAGACCGCGCCGGTGCGCGAGGGCATGCAGGATTCGGACGTGCTCTTGCTCCAGCAGAAGCTGGTTCTCTGGGGCTTCATGAACGGCAATGCGGACGGCGTTGTGGGCGACGCCACCAAGACGGCCATCTCCGAATTCAAGGAGTACATATACACCACCAACGCCGCAGCCTATGCGGCCTACGCCACGCCCGAGCCCACGCCGGAGCCCACCATGTCGCCGGATGCGCAGCCCGTGGCCGTGGACACGCCCATCGAGCCGGAGACCCAGATCGCCTCCGCCAGCGGCTACGACGGCGAGATCACCGACGAGGTGCTGAAGTTCGCCCGGGGCGAATACAGCTTCCAGATCTATCAGCGCCTGGTGCAGACCGGCGACAGGGACGCGGAGGTCTGGCGCGTGCAGCGCAGGCTGCGTTCTCTGGGCTACCTGTACAAGCCCGACGGCAGCTACGGTGCGCTCACCGAGAATGCGCTGAAGTACTTCCAGAAGAAGAACGGCCTGAAGGAGAGCGGCGTGGCGGATCAGGCCACTCAGGAGGTTCTCTTCTCCACCGACGCGGTGAAGGCCGAGGAGTACGTGTTCCCCTACAAGCTCGGCATCAGCCTGGACGAGCAGCGGGTGTACGTCTACGAGTGGGACGGCTCCGGCTACAACAAGCAGATCAAGAAGTTCAAGTGCTCCACCGGCATGGACGGCTACGCCACGCCCTCGGGCACCTATCAGGCCGGCGGCAGGATCACCGTGGACGAGTGGTACTACTTCAAGGACTACAATTGCTATGCGAAGTACGCCTACCGCATCGTCGGCGGCATCCTGTTCCACTCGGTGCTGTACAACTCCAGCAAGCAGGGCCCCACGAATTCGTCCGTGCGCGCCCTGGGCAGGAAGGCCTCCCACGGCTGCGTGCGCCTGGCGGTGGACGACGCGAAGTGGATCTATGACAACTGCCCCGAGGGAACCACGGTTGTGATCCGCTGAGGACAGGGATCGAGCAAACCCGGAGAGAAGCAGCTTCTCTCCGGGTTTGTGCGTTTATTCTGCGTCGGAGTGCAACATATCCGCATTCTGCGTTGTATTATGGGTGAAAGGAGGTGGCGCGCATGATGGAACGGTCGCAGCGTACGGGCGACGCGGTTCAGGAAATCATGGACGCATATTCCGGCATGGTCTACCGTCTGGCATACGCCCGGACGGGAAACCGGGCGGACGCGGACGATGTGTATCAGGAGGTGTTCTTCAAGCTGTTCCGCACCAATCCACAGCTGGAGAGCGAGGCGCATCTCAAGGCCTGGCTGATCCGCACCACGATCCATACCTCGGTCAATCTGCTGCGGAGCGCCTGGCGGCGCCATTCCCGGCCGCTGCCGGACGGCTATGATGCGCCCGACATGTCATTTCCGGGTGACGGTCGCCTGTCTGAGCTGCGCAAGGCGCTGATGCGCCTGCCGGAAAAGCAGCGCATTGTCATTCACCTGTACTACTATGAACAGCTCTCCACGGAGGAAATCGCGGAACTCCTCGGTGAAAAGGGCGCGACCGTCCGCTCGCGCATGAAGCGCGGACGGGAACGATTGAGGTCTCTGCTTACGGAGACGGAGGTGGAATGATGTTGAAGGATGATTACAGAAAGCTCTTCGATTCCATTTCTCCCGACGCAGCTCTCGAGCAGCGGACGCGAAGGGAGATCATGGACATGTTGCATCCGAAGGGAAAACACAGAAACAGGCTCCGCCGAGCGGTATGCATTGCAGCCGCCGCGCTGCTGCTCATCGGCACAGCCCTCGCCGTTGTGCGCGCCTCCGGCATCCTTGACCGGCTCTTCCGGGGCGAAGCGCCCAGCCGGCAGGCGCAAGAGGCCGTCGTTCGGGATTCCATGCAGGTATCCAAGAATGGCGTGACCCTGAAGCTGGACGAATACCTCTTCGATCGGAACACCCTGCACCTCGGCTGGACGGTGTCCTCCGAGCGCGAAGGCGACGTGTTCTACACCTCCTCGTACAGCTACTGCTACACCAGTCCCGGGGATGAAATCCTCTCAGAGGAGAGCATCGGCGGCGCGTATGGTGCGTACAGCTCCAGCGATGTGGGGGACGGCGCTCTCGTCCAGCTGAACGGCGCGCAGCCCAGCCACAGCAGCTACGCAGGCTACGGCTACAAGGTCATGCCGGAGGGAAGCATCAACACCCGCGTGGTCATCCACGCCTACGAGACGGACTTTGCGCGCACGGATGTGGAGGACGCATTCGAGCTGATCTACGCCGATCCGGGCGATCCGGCCAGCCTTGCCCTTGAGAACGCCTGCCAGATCGGCGTTTCCCCCGACCATCTGACGGCGGTCAACGGCTACAATGCCTACAATGAGGCCCTGCAGAGGCTGCTGGATGGCGGCATGGACTGGGATGCGGCCCATGAGGCGGCGCTCACGGAATCCGGTATTTTCCGGGAGCTTGCCGTGCTGGAGCTGAATGTCGACATCGATCCTGGCAGGGCGGCGGAGCCCCGCTTCAGCCTCGACGGCGCGCGCAGCTACGTTCTGGCGGACGCGACCGTCATCCTGAAGACCCTGACCATCGATACGGCCTCGACCATCCTGGAATACGATGTGATTCCCGACGATGCCAGCGGCGTGACCGGGCTGAACGCGCTGGAGCTGTCCTATCTGCTCTTCGATCAGGACGGCAAGCTGCTGGATGCCGCGTACATGATGGGGGCCTGCGGCAGGGAGACCGATCCCATCGACGGCAAGCGGGCGTTTGCGTTCACCCATGACGGAAATCCGCTGTCCGAAGCGGTGACGGCCATCACCTTCGTGCCCCGGGGACAGACGAAGCACAGGGAAGGTGAATCCTCCGACGACTATGCCCTTCGCGTGAAGGCGGCCGCCGATGCGGAGCAGTGCTTCACGGTGGAAATCCGATGATTCAAGGGGAGGTATCCCCAGAACAGAAGAGATATCCCACGAGTGACTGTTCCGACAAAAGACCCGGAGAGAAGCAGATTCTCTCCGGGTTTCGCATGGCTCGGGGACTCAGTCCTCGAATTCGCGCTTGAGGGCCTCCATCATGACCTCGCGGGGGGCCTTCACGCCGGTCCAGATCTCGAAGTTCAGCGCGGCCTGGTTGACCAGCATGCCCAGACCCGTCAGTACCTTTGCGCCCTGGGCCTCGGCCTTCTGCAGGAACACGGGCATGGCGGGGTTGAACACCACGTCGCATACCGGCATGCCGGGGCGAATCTGGTCGTAGCGCACATCCGGGAACTTGTCCACGTCGGGATGCAGACCCACGCAGGTGGCGTTGATGAGAATGTCCGCGTCTGCGGGAATCTCCGCCGTGCCCTGCCAGGGGTGGAACTCGGCCTCCGCGGAGGTGTGCTTGCGGATCGTCTCCGCCAGCTCCTCGCCGCGAGAAACGTTGCGGTTGATGATGTGCAGCTTCTTCGCACCCTCCAGCGCGCACTCCACGCCGATGGCCTTGGCTGCGCCGCCCGCGCCCAGGATGGTCACCACCTTGCCCTCAAGGGGGATGTCCGCGTCCTTCAGGGAGCGCACGAAACCCTTGCCGTCGGTGTTTTCGCCGATCAGCTTGCCGTCCCGCACAGCCACGGTGTTTACCGCGCCGATGATGCGCGCGGCCTCGCTCAGCTCGTCCTGGTGCGAAAGCACCGCGACCTTGTGGGGCATGGTCAGGTTGACGCCCTTCATGTCCATGGCGCGCATGCCCTTCATGGCGTCCGCCAGCTTCTCCACCGGCACGCGGCAGGTGAG
>CAMBWJ010000098.1 GCA_945871545.1 uncultured Clostridia bacterium
AACGTGTATCATGATTTCGTACCCAAAAAGCAAATTACACGGAGGGGAAAGTTCAAATGAAGAAGGTTCTTGCACTGGTTCTGGTAGCCATCATGGTGCTGTGTGCATCCGCCATGGCTGAAGTTTCCGTTTCCACCACCGCTGCCGAGCTCGAGCTCACCGGCGATCCCACCGCCCTGAAGGTCGGCGTGATCCTCGTCGGCGACGAGAACGAGGGCTACACCTACGCGCACATCGAGGGCATCCAGAAGGCCGCCGAGGTCCTGGGCGTTCCCGCCGAGAACATCATCTGGAAGTACTCCGTCGCTGAGGACGCCACCTGCTACGACGCCGCCGCCGACCTGGCCGATGCGGGCTGCAACGTGGTGTTCACCAACAGCTACGGCCATCAGACCTACTGCCAGCAGGCCGCTGTCGAGTTCCCGGAGGTGCAGTTCGTCTCCATGACCGGCGACACCGCGAACCGCGCCGGCCTGGACAACTTCTCCAACGCCTTCACCAAGGTCTATGAGTCCCGCTACGTCTCCGGCGTGGTCGCCGGCATGAAGATCGCCGAGCTGATCGCCAACGACGGCCTCTCCGCCGAGAACTTCGACGAGAACGGCAACGTCAAGGTCGGCTACGTCGGCGCCTATCCCTACGCCGAGGTCGTCTCCGGCTACACCGCCTTCTTCCTGGGAATCCTGTCGGTGGTTGAGTACGTGGTCTTGGAGGTGACCTACAACAACTCCTGGTTCGAAATCACCGCCGAGGCCGAGGCTGCCAACGCCCTGATGTCCAGCGGCTGCGTGGTCATCGGCCAGCACGCCGACTCCACCGGCGCTCCCTCCGCTGTGCAGGCTGCGCAGGAGGCGGGCAAGGTTGCCTACTCCATCGGCTACAACGTGGACATGCTGGCCGTCGCGCCCACCGCTGCGCTGACCTCCGCCACCAACGTCTGGGAAGTCTACTATGAGTACGCGATGAAGTCCGTCATCAATGGCCAGCCCATCGCGCGCAACTGGGCTGCCGGCTATGCCGAGGGCGCCGTTGCCATCACTGCTCTGGGCGAGTCCTGTGCCAAAGGCACTGCCGAGAAGGTCGCCGAGGTTGAGACTGCCCTGAAGGACGGCTCCCTGAAGGTCTTCGACATCACCAAGTTCACCGTTGGCGGCGAGACCGTGAATTCCACCTTCGCCACCGATACCGACGGCGACTTCGTGTACGACACCGACGAAGCCATCATCGACGGCGCATACTGCGAGTCCTACTATCAGTCCGCTCCGTCCTTCGCGCTGCGCATCGACGGCATCACCGAGCTGAACTAAGTCTCGATCCGTATTCCGAAGGGAAGCTCATCCACTTGAGCTTCCCTTTGACTGTCAAGGGAAAGAAAGCGAATCCTGCTGCGCCGCGCCGCAGACGAACATCGAAAGGGTGACCTGAATTTGGAATCCAACGTTGCAATCCGCATGACAAACATCACAAAGACGTTTGGCTCGGTGGTTGCGAATCATAAGGTCAGCATGGACATCCGCCGGGGCGAGATTCTGTCGCTGCTGGGCGAGAACGGCAGCGGCAAGACCACGCTGATGAACATGCTCTCGGGCATCTACTATCCCGACGCCGGGCAGATTTTCGTGGATGGCCGCGAGGTCTCCATCCGTTCGCCCAAGGACGCCTTCGACCTGGGAATCGGCATGATTCACCAGCACTTCAAGCTGGTGGACGTGTTCACCGCTGCGGAGAACGTGATCCTGGGTCTGCCGGAGCAGGGCCGCATCAATCGCAAGGCCATCGCCCAGAAGGTGCAGGCCATCTGCGACCGCTACGGCTTCGACATCGATCCCAACCAGAAGGTGTACGACATGACGGTCTCCCAGAAGCAGACGCTGGAGATCGTGAAGGTGCTCTATCGCGGCGCAAACGTGCTGATTCTGGACGAACCCACCGCGGTGCTCACCCCCCAGGAGACGGAGAAGCTGTTTGCTGTCATCCGCAACATGAAGGCGGACGGCAAGGCCATCGTCATCATCACCCACAAGCTGCACGAGGTGCTGGCGGTGTCCGACCGCGTGGCCATTGTGCGCAAGGGCGAGTACGTGGGCGACGTGCCCACCTCCGAGGCCACGGAGCTTTCCCTGACCGAGATGATGGTGGGCAAGAAGGTCGCGCTGAACATCGACCGCCCCGAGCCCGTGGATCCCCAGCTTCGCCTGTCCGTGCGCAATCTGAACTGCTTCAACAAGGAGGGCGTTCAGGTGCTGCACGACGTCAACTTCGACGTGTACAGCGGCGAAATTCTGGGCATCGCCGGTATCTCCGGCTGCGGCCAGAAGGAGCTGCTGGAGTCCATCGCCGGACTTCAGCCGGACGAGGGCGGCACCAGCATCGAATACTTCCCACGGGAGGGCGGCAGCGTCCAGCTGAAGAACTGCACGCCCCGCCAGATTCGCGACCACGGCATCGCGCTGTCCTTCGTGCCGGAGGATCGCCTGGGCATGGGCCTGGTGAGCAGCATGGGCATGGCGGACAACATGATGCTCAAGGATTACAACAACGGCCACTCCTTCTTCACCGACCGCCGCAGGCCCCGGAAGCTGGCGGCGCGCATCAAGGAGGATCTGGATGTGCAGACCCCCGACCTGATCACCCCGGTGAGCAAGCTCTCCGGCGGCAACGTGCAGAAGGTGCTGGTGGGCCGCGAGATCGCCGCGTCGCCCACGGTGCTGATGACGGCCTACGCCGTGCGCGGATTGGACATCAACACCTCCTACACCATCTATCGCCTGCTCAACGAGCAGAAGAAGAAAGGCGTGGCGGTCATCTATGTCGGCGAGGATCTGGACGTGCTGATGGAGCTCTGCGACCGCATCATGGTGATGTGCTCCGGCCACGTCAACGGCATACTGGACGGCCGCACCGCCACCAAGGAGGAGGTCGGCCTGCGCATGACGCAGCTGAAAGGGAAGGGTGACGCAGAATGAATCATTCCGAAAACAAGGCGGTTCGCGAACCCTTCGTGCGCATCGCCAAGCGCAACAGCATCTACTGGACGAAGGCCGTGATGATCCGCGTACTGGCCATCCTCGCCGCGCTGGTGGTCGACGCCCTGGTGATCTACTTTGTCACGAAGCTCAATCCTCTTGACGTCTACGTCACCATGTTCAACGGCGCGTTCGGCACCAAGCGGCGCATCTGGATCACCGTGCGCGAGATCATGATGCTGCTGTGCATCGCCGTGGGCCTCGCGCCCGCGTTCAAGATGCGCTTCTGGAACGTCGGCGCGGAGGGCCAGATTCTGGTGGGCGGCATCGCCACTGCGGCGTGCATGATCTACCTGAATAGCCTGCCCACGCCCCTGCTGCTGCTGGTCATGTTCATCGCCAGCGCGATTGCCGGAGCGATCTGGGGCCTGATCCCCGCCATCTTCAAGGCCAAGTGGGACACCAACGAGACGCTGTTCACGCTGATGATGAACTACGTGGCCATCCAGCTCACCTCCTTCATGGTGGCGCTGTGGGAGAACCCCTACGGCTCCAACAGCGTGGGCGTGATCAACCAGAGCACCCAGGCGGGCTGGTTCCCGAAGCTCTTCGGCCAGACCTACATGCTCAACGTGATTCTGGTCATGGCCCTCACCATTGGCATGTTCTACTACCTCAAGCTCAGCAAGCAGGGCTATGAGATCGCGGTGGTGGGAGAGTCCCGCAACACGGCGCGCTACGCGGGCATCAGCGTCAGGCGCGTCATCATCCGCACCATGCTGATCTCCGGCGCGGTGTGCGGCATCGCCGGCATGGTGGGCGTCGCGGGCGCGGACCACACCATCTCCGTCAACACCGCCGGCGGACGCGGCTTCACGGCGATCATCGTCGCCTGGATGGCCAAGTTCAACACCCTCACCATGATCCTGATCACCACGCTGCTGGTGTTCCTGGATCGTGGCGCGGTGGAGATCGCCTCCATGTACAATCTGAACGAGTACGCCTCCGAGATGATCATGGGCGTGATTCTGTTCTTCCTGCTGGGCTGCGAGTTCTTCATCAACTATAAGCTGATCTTCAGAACGCACAAGGAGGGCAAATAAATGGATTCGTTTGTTTCTCTCATTCAGGCGGCCGTGGTCTTCGGCACGGTCATCATGTTCGGCGCGGTGGGCGAGACGCTCACCGAGAAGTCGGGCAATCTGAACCTGGGCGTTCCGGGCATCATGTATCTGGGCGCCATCGCCAGCCTCACCAGCACCTTCTTCTATGAGAACGCCGTGGAGAATCCCAGCATGATCGTCTGCGTGCTCATCGCGCTGGTGTGCGGCGTCGCCGCCTCCATGCTGGGCGGCCTGGTGTACAGCTTCCTCACCATCACCCTGCGCGCCAATCAGAACGTATCCGGTCTGGCGCTGTCCATCTTCGGCAGCGGCGTGGCGAACTTCTTCGGCGGTTCGCTGAACAAACTGGCCGGCGGCGTGGGCCAGATCTCCGTGGCGACCACCAGCACGGCCTTCCGCATGCAGATTCCCGTGCTGTCCAAGCTGGGCGTCGTGGGCAAGATCTTCTTCTCCTACGGCTTCATGATGTACCTGGCGATTATCATCGCCATCGTGATGCAGTACTTCCTCAGCCGCAGCCGCGCAGGCCTGAACCTGCGCGCCGTGGGCGAGAACCCCGCCACCGCCGACGCAGCGGGCATCAATGTGGTGCGCAACAAGTACCTGGCCACCTGCATCGGCGCGGGTATTTCCGGCCTCGGCGGCATCTACTACGTCATGGACTACATCAAGGGCACTTGGGCCAACGACGGCTCCATCGAAAAGCTGGGCTGGCTGGCCGTGGCGTTGGTCATCTTCACCCGCTGGAAGCCGAAGAACGCCATCTGGGGTTCCTACCTCTTCGGCCTGATGTACTGGCTGTACTTCTACATGGCGGGCCTGACCCGCTCCAGCCAGGAGCTGTTCAAGATGCTGCCCTACGTGGTCACGATCATCGTGCTGATTCTGGTCAGCATGCGCAAGAAGCGCGAGGATCAGCCGCCCCAGAGCCTGGGCCTGGCCTACTTCCGCGAGGAGCGCTGATTGCATCCCAAAAGCTTCGCCCCCGGACCAGCGTCCGGGGGCGATTTCTGTGTGGGCTCACTTCTCCTTGTAGTACAGCAGGCAGTGGCAGTAGCCCTCGAAGTCGGGATCCTTGATCTGCTCCCGGAACTCCTTGCACATGCACTTGTTCTCCTCGCTGCGCTCCAGACGGCAGGGACAGTAGCCGCCGGTGCGCGCAAGGCCCTCCTTCACGGAGTCCACGATCTCCTGATTTTCATTGAAGCGAATCTTCATGGATGCCTCTCCTTTCATGGGATGCAACAAAAGCCGGCCTTTGAGGTCGGCTTTTGTCGGATGCGGCGCGATAAATCAATAGTTCTCGGCGCGAACCTCAAAGTAGCTCTGGGGATGGGCGCACACCGGGCAGACCTCGGGGGCCTCCTTGCCCATGACCAGATGACCGCAGTTGCGGCACTCCCAGATCTTCATCTCGCTCTTCTTGAACACTTCCTGCATTTCCACGTTGCTCAGCAGCTTGCGATAGCGCTCCTCGTGGCTTTTCTCGATCTCGGCGACCATGCGGAACTTCGCTGCCAGCTCGGTGAAGCCCTCCTCCTCGGCCTCCTTGGCGAAGGTGGCGTACATGTCGGTCCACTCGTAGTTCTCGCCCTCGGCTGCGGAGAGCAGGTTCGCGGCGGTGTCGCCCAGGCCACCCAGGGCCTTGAACCACATCTTGGCGTGCTCCTTCTCGTTGTCTGCGGTCTTCTGGAAGATCGCAGAAATCTGCTCGTAGCCTTCCTTCTTAGCGACGCTTGCGAAATAGGTGTACTTGTTGCGGGCCTCGGACTCGCCGGAGAACGCGGTTCTCAAATTCTGTTCAGTTTTGCTGCCTTTCAGTTCCATAATATCTACCTCCTGGTATGGATATACCCCATACAATTTTGATTCAATCACCATCCGCATTATAATTGAAAATTTTACAACTGTCAAGCCACGCGCAGATTTTCCCCTCCGGCGGTTGAAAAGGGCGGTTCAAACGGGTATAATGATATGAGATTTGACGTACAAGGATGGTACAAACATGTTCGGCGATTGCCACATTCACATGATTCTGGACGGCATATATTATCGCGCCGCCATCGACGCCCAGAAGGAGCGGGTGGACGAGGCGCTGGTGCGCGCGCGACTGGAGGCCTACCGGGACGCGGGAATCCGTTTTCTGCGCGACGGCGGCGACGCCTGGGGCGTGGGCAGCTTCGCGGCGGGGATCGCCGGGGAGTACGGCCTCGACTACCGCACGCCCGCCTTTCCCATCCACCGGAAGGGCCGCTACGGCGGCTTTATCGGAAAGGGCTACGACACGCTGAATGAATATGCGACCCTGGTCGGTTTGGCGCGAAAGCAGGGCGCGGACTTCATCAAGATCATGATCTCCGGCCTGATGGACTTCGATTGCTACGGCAGAATCACCAGCGAGCCGCTGCCGGCGGGGGAGATCCGGGAGCTGATCCGCATCGCCCATGAGGAGGGCTTCGCGGTGATGGCCCACGCCAACGGCGCGGACACGGTGAAGGCGGCGGTGGAGGCCGGCGTGGATTCCATCGAGCACGGTGCGTATCTGGACGATGAAGCGGTGCGGATGCTGGCGCAGAGCGACGCGGTCTGGGTGCCCACGTTGGTCACCATCGGCAACCTCATCGGCGAGGGCCGCTATCCCGACGCGGTGCTCCGGCCGCTGCTGCGCCTGCAGATGGACAACGTGGCCGAGTGCGCGCGCCTGGGCGGCAAGATCGCCCTGGGGAGCGATGCGGGTGCATACCGGGTGTTCCACG